>CALVQZ010000132.1 GCA_944358275.1 uncultured Bacilli bacterium | reverse complement strand
ATCTCATAAAAAAGAGGGGGAAAGAAAAATATAGAAAAAGTCTTATAATAAAGGAAAAAACAAGTGGTAGTGTGAAAAACATTGCACACTACCAATTAGATAATAGGAGGTGCTTTATGTATAATCTATATATTCCATTATGTGGATTAGTGACAAATATTATTTTGATTGTAATATATAAATGGAAGGTAACTAATATTAAAAATGAAAATAAGTATTATTTTTCTATGCTAATTGATTCTTTTATAATGACTATTTTTTGTATTGCTGCAATTTATTTTATTTATATAGATTATAATCAAAATGTAATTAAACTAACAAATAAGATCGAATGTTTTGCTATTTTTAATTATTTTACAAATTTATTTATGTATGTTATATATATTTGCAATTTGAATTCTAAAAAAATAGATAATGCTTATTGGATTATAAATATAATTATATTCTTAGCAATCTTTTTAACGCCTGTTACTTTAGAACTAACTAACGATTTAACTTATATGGTATCTACAGGAATGTCTGTAAATATAACAACAGTGTGTAGTGGAATAGTATTGCTAATGACTTTGATTCTATCAATTAAGAAAAGAGATTTGTTAAAAGAAAAAATTATACCTATAATATTACTACTCATATTTATTGTGGTAGTAGTAATAATTAGAGGTTTAGTACCTGAATTCATTTGTCTTGAGTTTTTAGCAACTATAGCATTACTAATTATGTATAACACAATTGAAAATCCAGATACAAAAATGGTACAGCAATTAAGGCTTGCAAAAGATCAAGCAGAAAAAGCTAATAGAGCAAAAAGTGATTTTATTTCAAGTATGAGTCATGAAATTAGAACTCCTTTAAATGCAATTGTGGGATTATCAGAAGATATAGCAGCAAAAAAAGATATTGTATCTCCTGAAATAGTAGAAGATGTTATCGATATACAAAATGCTAGTCAGACTCTTCTTGAGATAGTAGGTAATATACTTGATATAAATAAAATTGAAGCTGAAAAATTAGAAATAGTTGAATATCCATATAATTTAAAAGAAGAAATTACTTCTTTGTGTAAAGTTACTACAACTAGAATTGGTGAAAAAAATATACAATTTAAGTTAGAAATTGCAGAAGATATTCCATATGAATTATTAGGTGATAAAGTACATATAAAACAAGTAGTAAATAATTTACTTTCTAATGCGATTAAATATACTGAAAAGGGAAGTATAATTTTAAGTATAAAATGTATAAATGAAAATGATATTTGCAATTTAATAATAAGTGTACAAGATACAGGTAGAGGTATAAAAAAAGAAAATATTGAAAAATTATTTAGAAAATTTGAAAGATTAGATGTTGAAAGAAATACTACAACTGAAGGAACAGGACTTGGACTTGCAATTACTAAATCACTTGTAGAGATGATGGGTGGAAAAATAAATGTACAAAGTCAGTTTGGTGTTGGTTCAATATTTATGATACGATTACCTCAAAAAATAAGCAAAATGTCTAAAGATTATGAGGATAAAACAGAGGTATTAGATTTATCCTCGTTAAATAGAGAAAATATAGTTAATTCTGTTAAGAAAAAGATTTTGATAGTTGATGATAATAATTTGAATATAAAAGTTGCAAAAAAGGCATTATCAGATTTTTTGTTTGAATTAGATGAATGTAGTTCGGGTGAAGAGTGTTTAAATAAAATTAGTAGAGGCGAAAAATACGATTTAATTCTTATGGATATAATGATGCCTAATATGAGTGGAGAAGCAGTACTTGAAAAATTAAAAGAAGATGTAAATTTTAATACACCTGTTATTGCACTTACTGCAGATGCAGTAAGTGGGGCAAAAGAAAAATATATAAGTAAGGGTTTTACTGATTATATTGCAAAACCTTTTTCTAGAAATCAGATAAAAGAAAAGTTAGATAAAATTTTTATGTAAAAGAATATTTCAATATTTAATGTAAATAATAAACTGGGAGGATATATGGAAAAGTCAAAAGTATATTTTACAAAAGTTATTACAAAAGAAAGTGTAGTAAATATGTATAAAGTTTTAAATAAAGAATTAAAAGGAAAGGTTGCTGTAAAGGTTCATTCTGGAGAAGATGGCAATCAGAATTATCTTAGACCAGAGTTTATGAAACTCATTGTTGATTATGTAGATGGTACTATTGTTGAATGTAATACAGCATATGAAGGTATGCGAAATACAACTGATAGACATAAAGTATTGATGGAAAAACACGGGTGGAGTAAATATTTTGCTGTCGATATAATGGATGAAGATGGTGATTTAATTATTCCAATTGATAAAGGTAATGTAATTAAGAAAAATTATCTTGGGAAAAATATTCAAAATTATGATTCTATGCTCGTTATATCACATTTTAAAGGGCATCCGATGGGAGGATATGGTGGTGCTTTAAAGCAATTATCTATAGGATGTGCATCAACAAAAGGTAAAGCTTGGATTCATTCAGCAGGAAAAACTGATGATGTAAGTGTTTTATGGAGTAATCTTCCAAAACAAGAGTTATTTTTAGAAGCTATGGCGGATGCTGCATATTCTGTTTTTGATTATTTTAAAGGGAATATTGCATTTATAAATATAATGTGCAATATGTCTGTTGATTGTGACTGTTGCAAGAATGCAGAAGATCCATGTATGAAAGATATTGGAATATTATCATCATTAGATCCGGTTGCATTAGATAAAGCATGCATAGATTTAGTATATAATTCAACTGACCCAGGAAAAGAGCACCTTATAGAAAGAATCGAATCAAGATGTGGAACTCATACGATAGATGCAGCTTATAAATTATTTGAAAATAAAGGATATGAGCTTATAAACATTGATTGACATATGTAGAAATATGTCTTTTTTTGTATATTATTAAAAATATAGTAAACCATAATAATGGTGGTTTTATGAAAAAATTAGCATTCTTATTTATAATAATCTTACTTATATTTAGTTATAATAAAAATGAAGATGTAATGGTATTTTCATATCAAAAAGAAGAAGTATATGATAATTATTATATAAAATTTAAAGATTGTGATTTAAATACTAATAATTTTATTTATAAACTAGAGTTTTTAAATGATTATGATTTTAAAATATTACAAATAGTTCCATATAACAATATTGATAGTGAGTTTTTGTTTTATTCAAATGATTTAGAGTATGTACATAGTAAATTTAAAAATGATTATATAAATCTTATGATAGAAGATTCTAAATATACAACTAATATTTGTATAAAAGAAATTAAGATAAATACTTCAAATTATGTATTAGATAAATTAAATACTAAAATCAATTTTACATATTAGATATTTTTCAACAAATTATTCATACTTTAATATTTATTATGTAATTGGTGATATTATGAAAAAATTACTACTTACATGTCTTTTTTCTACTATAATAAGTTTATTATTTGGTAATTATATTTTTACATCTTATAAAACTGCAACTGAAAGGATAATTGCAACATCTACTCAAAGTGAAAAAGTGTATATGCTTTTATATGGTAGTTATAATAGTAAAGAGAAAGTAGATAAGATTACTATTGATAATTATATATTAGAAGAAGATAATGGTTTTTATAAGGTTTATATAGGTGTTAGTCTTTCTTTAGAAAATGCAAAAAAAATAAAGGAAATTTATAATAATTTAGGGAATAGTATATATATAAGAGAAAAATATATAAATGATTTTGAGTTTATATATTATTTAGAAAGTGTAGATAAATTTGATAATTTATCTAATGATGAAATATTAAGTATTGAAGATGATATTATTGATAAATATAAGGAGATATTTAATGAGTAATATTTTAATAAAAGATATTCCTACAAGTGATAGGCCAAGAGAAAGATTAGTTAAGTATGGTGCTAAAAATATATCTAATGAGGAGTTAATTTCTATAATATTAAAAACAGGCACTAAAGATAAATCTGTAAAAGAACTTTCTAATATTATTTTAAATAAGTATTCTAATATTACTAATTTAAAAGATTTAGAAATAAATAATATAATGGAAATTAAAGGTATAGGAAAAGTTAAAGCAATCGAACTTATTGCAGCAATAGAATTAGGAAGAAGAGTTTATTTTGATAAAAGTATAGATGAAGTAAAGATAAAGAGTAGTATGGATATTTATAATTATTTTAATGATTTATTAAAGAATAGTAAACAAGAACAATTTTATGCTGTATATTTAGATACTAAAAAAAGAGTTATTTCTAAGAAGTTATTATATATAGGAACAATAAATAAGAGTGTAGTACATCCTAGAGAAATATTTAAAATGGCATATTTAGTAAGTGCATCTTTTATAATATGTGTACATAATCATCCTTCAGGAGATCCAACTCCTAGTAATGAAGATATAGTACTTACTACTAATTTAAAAGAAATAGGTAAGCTAAATAATATACCTGTTTTAGATCATATAATCGTCGGTAATAATAGTTATTATAGTTTTTTTGAAGAGGGATAATATGAAGAAGAAATATATATTTATAGTGTTTTTTTTAATAATTTTATTTGTATTATTTAATTATAATCATGTAATTAAAGATGTATTTAATATGTTTTTTGAAAAAATATATTTTAAGTATGATAAGTTAGTAATATCTAATAATTTTAATGAAAGTTATATTACAACTCTTGAAGATAAAATAAGTGAATATGAAGATATATCTAAACTAAAAGATTGTATAAATTCAATAGTTATATATAGAAATCCTATATATTGGTACGATGAATTAACTATAAATAAAGGTGAAGTTGATGGAATAAAAAAGGGCGATATAGTAATAAATAATGAAGGATTAGTAGGTATAATAAGCGATGTATATAAAAATACTTCTATTGTTACTCTTATTACTAGTGCATATGAAAATAGTAAGTTAACTGTAGGTATATTGAGTGGGGAAGATATTATATATGGAATAGTTAGTGATTATGATAAAAATAAGAATGAACTTGTAATAAGTGAACTTACTAAGGATATTTCTGTTAGTAAAGATATGAGTGTTGTAACTACTAATTTTACAAATACTTTTAAAGAAGGAATAATAATATCTAAAGTTAAGTATTTAATAGATGATAGTAATGGATTATCAAAAAAAGCAATAACTACTCCAGTTGTAGATTACAATAATATAAATTATGTATGTGTAGTAGGTAAAAAATGATATTATCTTTAGTTTCTACAATTATAAATCCATTACTTATATTTAATAATGTAGTTATATTTTCATCTATTTTATCACTTATTTTTATGTATACTAAAGATAAAAATGAATATATAGTAAAAAGTGCTATAATTGGTATTTTATATGATATTATATGTTTTAAAGGTTATATTCATATATTATTATTTCCTTTAATATCTTTAATAATAATGTATTATTTTAAAGAAAAGAAATATAATTATAAAAATGTTTTAATATTATCTATGTTTATAATATTTATATATAATACATTTGTTTTTTTACTATTAAAAATATTATTTATAAGTACATATAGTTATACATATTTTCTTACAAATTTAATATTTATTTACATAGTAAATATTATATATGTATCACTTTTATATTTACTCATAAAAAGAAAAAATAAACATATAATTAAGTGGTGAATATAATGTATATAGATGAATATTTAAAAAAAAGAAGTAACAAAAAAAGCAGTTTTAAAATGTTTTTTACTAAATTACTAGTATTATCTTTTATATTTTTAATTACTATTATATCTATAAAAAAAGATGATAATATAAAAGAATTTTTATCTGACAAAGTATTTAGTAAAAATTTTTCATTTTCACATATAAAAGGCTTATATACTAAATATTTAGGAAGTGTACTTCCTTTTGATAGTATGATCGATATAGAACCTGTATTTAATGAAGAATTAAAGTATAATGATATAAATAAATATAAAGATGGATATGTATTAAGTGTAGATGATAATTATTTAGTTCCAGTACAATATTCTGGTATTATCGTGTTTGTTGGTGAAAAAGAAGATTATGGGAATACAGTTATAATTGAAAGTGAAGATGTAACTATTTGGTATTGTAATATAAATAGTGATGTTAAGTTATATGATGAAGTTACTAGCGGTAAATATTTAGGAGAAGTAGTTGGAAATAAATTATATTTAGTATTTCAAAAAGAAGGAGATTTAGTGGATTATAAAAACTATATTTAAAAAAATTTATATAAATCCATTTTTTTATATTTTAGGGTTATCTAGTATATTAACTGGATTATTTAAACCATTTATAGTTATGTATTTAATTATATTTGTACATGAACTAGGACATATTGTAATGGCTATTATTTTTAAATTCAAAATAAAAAAAATAAACATATATCCTTTTGGAGGATATACAATATTTGAAGATAATATAAATGCATCATTCATTTGTTCTTTTATGCTTTTTTTAGGTGGAATATTATTTCAAACAATATTTTTTATAATAGCAAAAAACACAATAAATAATTCATCGTATTTATATAGACTAATAGAAAACTATAATGCATCTATATTATTATTTAATATGATCCCAATTGTACCATTAGATGGTGCTAAAATAATAAATATTTTATTTGATAAAATATTTCCATTTAAAATGTCACATCTATTTACAATATACACCTCTTACATAGTTATACTTATAATTATAATGTTTGAATATAAAAATTTTAATTTATTACTTATGATAATAATGCTTTTAGTAATCCTTATTAAAGAGCATAAAAATCATAGGTATATATTTAATGCATTTTTAATAGAAAGATATATAAATGTAATAAAGTTTAAAAATGTTAACTTTATAAATAATCTTAACTTTAAAAATATGAAAAAATATAGTAATAATGTATTTATTAAAAATAACAAATATATTAGTGAAAAAGAAGCACTATATAATAAATTTAATTAAATTAAATGCACTTCTTGACAGAATATTTATAACTATTTATAATAGTACTCTTGTTAGGAGTGATATAATGCTATTGTATAAAATAAAAGATGAAAGTTTAGTAGAAAAATGTGATGATTATACGCGTATTATGAATCTTATAATGGAAGATTATACTAATTATTTTAAGGCATCAGAATATTTACAAGGTAGATACGAAGTGTGCCTTCAAGCAATATATTCATGTCTTGGTAAAGTAAATAATATGGATAGTAGAACTTTAGGTTATAAAGAACTTTCTAACTTTTTAGATACTATAAAAAGAAAAACGGGAATTACTATGAAGATAATTTCAAAAGATAAATTATATGTAAAAGAAAAAGCAAAAAAAAGATATTAAGATTCATAAATTTATACTAGTTAATCTAGTTTTCTTTTTTAATATGATATATAAAAGGAGTTTTTATGAAGGATAAAATAAATAAGAGATATAAGTATGGTTTATTTGCAGGATGGTTTGGTGTTATTACAAATTTTATTTTAGGTATATTAAAGATAATAATTGGTATTATGTCAAATAGTATAAGTATTATAGCTGATTCTTTAAATAATATTACTGATTCATTATCTTCAGTACTTACTATAGTTGGTTTTAATTTATCTATAAAAGAACCTACTAAAAATCATCCATATGGATATGCTAGATATGAATATATATGTGGTTTTATTATTTCTTTATCTATGATGCTTATGGGTTTTATGTTTTTAAAAGAATCGATAGTTAAAATATTTGATGATAGTTTACTCATAATATCAGTAGGTACTTATATAGTGCTAATTATAGCAATTATTGTTAAGTTTATACAAATGAAAATATATATAGATTGTTCTATTAAAATAAATTCAAATACATTAAAAACTAATGCAATAGATACTAGAAATGATATTATATCATCTTTTGGTATATTATTATCTATGATTATAATGAATGTATTTAATATAAATATAGATGGTTATATTGGAGTAGTTATATCTATATTTACGATATATAGCAGTATTAAAATGATAAAAGAAGTTTTAGGACCTATAGTTGGACTTATGCCTGATGAAGAAAGAGTAAATGAAATAAAAGAAAAACTTCTATCTTATGACTTTGTAGAAGGTATTCACGATTTAATAATACATAATTATGGAGTAAATAATGATTTTGTAACTGTTCATGTTGAAATCGATTCAAAAATGTACGATATAACATCACATAATTTAGTAGATAATATAGAAAATGATTTTAAAAAAGAAGGTATACACTTAACTATTCATTTAGATCCAGTTATAATTGGAGATGCTATTATAGATGAGTTAAAGAAAAGAGTAGAAAAAGAAATAAAAAGTATGGATGAAGATCTAGATATACATGATTTTAGAGTTATAAAAGGGGATTATACAAGTTTATTATTTGATTGTGTAGTTCCATATGATAAGCAATATACTAAAGAATATATAATTAAAAGATTGAGTAAAAAGATGAATACTAAAAAGAATAAATATTATTTTATTATAGAAATAGATAGACCATTTAGCTAAATTTATTTAAGACATATGTAATTGTTACTCGTTTTTGTTGTAAAATAAATATATTTCATGTTACAATAATGATGGAGGATGATTATGAGAAAAAACTTAATTATTAAAATTATAAGTACATTATTTTTTGCATTATTTCTATATTATTTTATGTTACCGCCTTTAAATTTACATTCATTTTCATTTTATATTTATTTAATTTTAGTGGCAACATTTTATTTATTGTTATCTATTCCATCATTATTTGTTCAAACATTATTCTATAAAAGACATGTAAAAATAAAAAGTAATGCTATAAAATATGGTTTTATTGCAATTGTACTAGTTATACCTATTATATTAGTTGTTAATTTTATATTATCACCAGTATTTAATTCTAAAGCCTATTATAACCGTATTACTGTAAAAGAAGATGGAGATTTTGAAAATGAAGTTGAAGAAGTGGATTTTAGTCATATTCCATTATTAGATAAAGATTCTAGTAGAAAACTAGGAGATAGAGTAATGGGACAAATGACTGATTTAGTATCTCAATTTTATGTTTCAAATTTATATACTCAAATAAATTATAATGATGAAATTGTAAGAGTTACACCCCTTGAATATTCAAGTTTTATAAAGTATTTTACTAATAGAAAAAATGGAATTCCTGCATATATAATGGTAGATTCAACAACAGGAGAAGCTAAATTAAATAGATTAGATAAAGGTATGAAATATATGCCATCATCATTATTTTTTGAAAATTTGTATAGAAAATTAAGAATAGATTATCCAACTACTATATTTGGTGATGAAAGTTTTGAAATAGATAATGAAGGTAATCCTTATTGGATAGTTCCTACTATTAAATATGTTGGTGTTGGTTTAAGAAAAGAAGTTTCTGGAGTTATAATCTTTGATCCTATTACAGGAGAAAGTACAAAGTATAATGTAGAAGATGTTCCAAGTTGGGTAGATCACGTTTATAATGCTGATTTGATTATAGAACAACTTAATGACTGGGGAATGTATAAAAATGGTTTTTTAAATACATTATTTGGACAAAAAGAAGTTGTATCTACAACTGAAGGATATAATTATATGATAATGAACGATGATATATATTTATATACAGGAATTACATCTGTAGTATCTGATGAATCAAATATAGGATTTATTCTAACAAATATGAGAACTAAAGAAACTACATTCTATGAAATAGCAGGAGCTGAAGAGTATTCAGCAATGGCTAGTGCTGAAGGACAAGTACAACAAATGAAATATACTGCTTCTTTTCCACTTTTAATTAACTTAAATGGAAATCCTACATATTTGTTATCCTTAAAAGATGATGCCAAACTTGTGAAAATGTATGCATTTGTAGATGTGAAAGATTATCAAAAAGTAGTAGTTACTGATGCATCAAAAGGTATTGAAGTAGCAGCACAAAATTATTTAGAAAATGAGAAAGTAATAGATGAAGATGATTTAAAGACAAATGAAATTACTATAAAAGAAATAAGAGCATCAGTAATTGATGGTAATACTTTCTATTACATTTTAGATAATAATAGTAACAAGTATAGAGTATCTATTAAAGTAAGTGACTTTATTCCATTCTTAAATAAGAATGATAAGATAAATATTACTTATGAAGATACTAAAAAAATAAAAGAGATAACTAAATTAGAAGTAAAATAAGTTAGTGTACATGCTAACTTATTTTTATTTAATACTTTAAAATTCTATTTAATTAGTGTATACTTATTTATAGTAAAGGAGAGTCATTATGGGGATTAAAAATAAAAGAGGTTTTTCTTTAGTTGAATTGTTGGCAGTAATTGCAATACTAATAATAATATTAGCTTTTTCTGTACCAACTATTATTAAAAATATGAATGATAAAAAGGATGTTGCGTCAAAAAAGGTATATGAATTATTGGAGATAGCTGCTAAAAATTATGAAATAGATTATGAAGTTGAAGAAGCAATGGTATTACCTATTTCATCTTTATGTGATAGATATATATCATGTCCAATAATTGATCCAAAGACTAATGAAGAAATAACGGGATATATATCTATTGGTAGTGGTACATATGAAATTTTAAACGAAGTATCATTTACTGTAACAACAAGATACATTTATTATTATTTAAATACTACATGGATACAATATGATACAAGAACTGATAGTGCAACATATGGCTCATCTTT
>CALVQZ010000131.1 GCA_944358275.1 uncultured Bacilli bacterium | reverse complement strand
TCTATTCTGCTTGATGTCATTGGAAGATTATATTCTAGTGATACAGTACAATCTTTTGGAATATTACTTTGATTCAATATTTCACTCATATATTTTAAAGAATTTTCCCAAGATTGTTTCTCTGATGTTGTTGTTCCTTCATACAGTTCTTTTTGTTTCATATTTTCTAAAATATATGAGATTTTATTATTTTTTATATCCTCAATAAAATCACTAACTCTTGAACTGTATAAAATCATACTACTTCCTCCTTAATTTTCTTTGAAGATTTTCACAATTATATGTTAAATATTCGCCTGTTATAAATGCAGTAGAGTCAAATTTTCTCAAAATTTCATCTGAGAATTCTTTAGACCAATTTTGATTAGAATATCCCATAATTTTTTGATACGTTCCAATACTTTGTAAATATTTTAAGAACATTTCATATGAATTAAATGACATCATAAATCTATTTCTACTTGCCTTTAATGGGTATAATCCAGCACTCATTACTATGTCATCCATTTCTTCAACACTAAATCTTCCTATACTCTTATCATCACTAAAAACTTCAGATAGATATGCTTTTCCTGGTACTGAAAATAATATTTTTCCTCTATCTGTAAGCATATCTTTTGCTTTTTTTAGTGCTTCAATTGGATTATCCATATGGTGTAATACATAACTGAATATAATTATATCATAATAATCTTTAAAATCATATTCCATAAAATCATTATTAACTAAAGTTATATTGTTTCTTCCTGTAAAACTTCTAGTTTGTGCTACTGCTATCATATCACTACTTATATCTAATCCTGTTAGGTTACAATCTATGTATTTATTATCTAATTTTTGTAAAATTTTTCCTGTTCCGCAACCTATATCTGCAATTTTTAAACCATTACCTGCTGAAAACATTACTTCTTCTGTTATTGGATTTTTTACACCATAATATGTAACATATTCTGCCTTTTGATCCCATTTCTTTGCTATTTCACTATTAAATACTTTTTCTACTCCTTTTCCCTCTATACTAGTATTTAACCATTTTATTAAATTTTCTATTAATCCGATATTATCTCTGACTAAAAATTCACATTCTCCGCCATATATAAAATGATTAATGCATAATTTAATATTTTCATAGGCTTGTTCAATATTATCGTTCACTATTACATAATCAAAATTTTTAGCTGTTTCTAAATTTTGAATGTCATTTTTTATTCTTTCTTCTGAACGGTCTTTTCTTCTGTTGATTAATGATTTTGCTGTTGGTGGAATTATTAATATCATGCAAGTATTAGAATTTCTTCCTTTCATTTCAAGTGCTCTATCAGGTGTTATTTGAAATATTACATTTTTCATAGTTTGAATATTGTCCATATCTTCTTCTAAACTACCGTAATAATTACCACCATATTCTTTGACATTAAACATTTCTTGTGCTTTTACCTTTTGTAAAAATGTTGCTTTATCATAAAAATAATAATCGAAATCATCTTTTTCACCTTCACGTGGTTTCCTTGTTGTACATGTTGTAAATTTTTTAAAGTTATTATCTTTTAAGATCATTTCTGTTAATGTTCCCTTCCCAGCTCCGCTAGGTCCACTAAAAACTATATTCATAAATATATCTCCCCCTTGAATTGCCTTGTATTATAGCATAAATTCCATTTTTTTCTAAACAAAAAACAACTATTTGTTAGTTGCTTTTCAAATCTATTTTAATTTCTTCGATGATATGTCCTATATTACCTTCACCCGCATATCTATTCATATCAAAGAAATTATCGTTAACACTCACCCATTCTAGTTTATTTACTTCTTCAATTAGTTCTACTTCATTTTTTAATATTCCATAATAAACTTCTAATTCTTTATTCCATTTAGTATAAGTAAGGTTCATAAAATGAATTAAATCTATATCATTTTTCTTGATATTAGTTTCTTCTTCTAATTCTCTATATGCTTCATTTAATCCATCATTTTCTTTTTCTATTTTTCCACCTACTAAGTTATACATTCCCATATATGGTTCTTTTGTTCTTTTACACATCAATGTATTTTCTAATTTATTATCAAATACTACAATAACATTCATTTTTTTCATTGTACTTCCTCCATAATAATTATATCATTATATAATCAATGATTCAATAAACTCATTGTTAAAATTTACCTATATTTTTGTTATTATACGTACTATGATTCCATAATACATTTTATAGTTTATTTGAAATAAATTGTTAGTATTTCTAATATATTTTGAATTCATTACTATGTAGTCATAATATTAGAAATAGACGCTACACTTCTAATATTATTGATATTATTACCATATATAACATTTAAACTATCCATATCCATTAAAACCGTACTATTCGCACTACTACTATAAGCTTTAATATTTATTGGTATTAATAATAATAAAATTAAAACTAACTTTTTCACATCATCACCTATAAAATGGTATGAAAAAAAGTCTAAAAATAGACTTTATTAAAAATTATATTTCTTTTTTCCACAAACCGTGTAAATTACAATAAGCGTAGATTGTATAGTTATCTTCATAATCAAAAATAACTTTTGGTTCATCATTTGGTTTTAAATCATATCTAATAATTTTATTGCCTTTAATTAAAACAATAAACATAATATAATGCTCTTGAGTCATTGGATGCAAAACATCTCCAACACTAACTTCTATTTTCCCATCTTTAATATTACAACTTGGAATATGTTTTTCCAAACTAGCTTCAACAGTATTAGCATTTAACAATTCCATATTCTTTCCACAGCATTTGATATTTTTTTCATTACCATCAATTAGTTCAATAACATTACCACAAACTTCACACTTATAAAAATTCATAACTATCTCCTTTTTTATTTGTTTGTTTTTTTTAATTCTTTTTTAGCTAGTTTTAAATCTAACTTTGCTTTAATAGAATCGATATTAATATTTCCAAGGACTGCTTTAGCTTTAGGAAAAGCTTTCATTAATCTTCTAGTCCAAACTGATTTAATAAGCAATGCTTCTTTAACTTTCTTTGTTATTTCCTCTGTATTATCCTTTTTTAAAAATGATATTGCCGTATCTTTAAAACTACTAATAATTCTTAAAGATAAAATTAAATCTATTGTAAAAATAATAGCTAAAACAATAGCAATAATATTTAAGACTTTATCGTTAGCCAAATCAAATAAAAATTTAAGACAAGGATTAATACCATAAATAGTTAAACACCCTAACAAACCAAAAGGAACTAAAGTTTCTAAACAAATTCGTCCATTAATGTTAAATTTATAATTTGAATAGTCCCACCATCTAGCTTTAAATAGTTTTTCCATCAAATAGCTAGTAAAATATTCTAATATTGCAAATAAAAACATTGACATTACAAATAATATAATTATGCTATCTTTATGACTAGTTAAAGTAAGCGTAGCTGCTAATCCACCAACACCATAAATTGGACAATAGGGACCAATCAAAAAACCGCGGTTCACAAATTTTTTATTTCCCATATAACTAACTATAACTTCCATTAACCATCCTAAAAAAGAATAACATATAAACAATAAAAACAAATTACTTAAATTCATAAAACTTACCTCAATAGTCATTATAACATGAAAACAAAAATCAAACAACTTTAGCACTCCTTATTGACAAGTGCTAAAAAATGTGTTATAATTGTTTTCGTTGATTAGAAAATCAACTAAAAAGGAGGGATAAAATGAATCCATACCAAGAAAATTTGGAAAATGTGTTAGAAAAATATGGTCGTGATATCACCCAGGCAGTAAAAGAT
>CALVQZ010000130.1 GCA_944358275.1 uncultured Bacilli bacterium | reverse complement strand
TAGAAACAAAATTAAAAAATAAAATTGCAAGTATCTTATTTAGTAATTTACCTATTAAAAAGAAAAGAATTCAAATAAAAAAATTAAAGAAAGATAAATTAGACCAAAAGTTTATTAAAATGTTCTTAAGGTTACTTGAATATGTAGAACAAATATAATATACTATATATGTCTATATAATAAACATTCTTGTTATATAAGAATGTTTTTTTGGAGGGTAGTATGGTGAAATTATTACAACAATTTTTAATATTAGTAATAATAATTTATTGTTTAAACATGATATATTTCTATTTTAGAAATAAAAGTAAAAAATATAAAAATATTCCTTCTTTTGAAATGAGTTATTTAATTAGGATGTATGGAATTGATATACATAAAATAGGTATTAAACTAATTGAAAAAAATATTTCTATTGTTAATGCAATTATAGTAAGTGTAGATTTACTCATATATTATAATATCAGTAACTTATTATTAAGAATGTGCTTAGTATTTATTATTACACTCGTACTAGTTTTCTTACTATATAATATATTAGGAACAAGATATAGAAAAATGACTTTTAAATGAGGTGAAATATGAAGAAGATACTTTTAATTATTATGATTTTACTTATGTCTGGTTGTTCAAAAGATTTAACAAATGAAGAAATAATATACAATGACTATGTAAAAGAGTTAAAAATAGAAAATAGTAGTGCAGATAATCTTCCATTTGATTTATCTATTTATTTAGATAAGATCATAGAAAAAGAAGTAATGTATAGAGTAATAATAGATAATCCAAAAGTATCTCTTAGAAATATAGAAACACTTGTAATACATGATAAATATACAGAAGATATATTTCCATCATCAGGTATATTTGATGAAAAATTAAGTCTAATTCCAGGAGTAATAAATAAATCTTCTAATTATGTGGAAGGAATAATTTTAATTGGATATATACCATATGAAGGGGATGTAGAAAGTTTAAATGTAACTTTTAAGTTATTATTTAAGTATGAAGACGATGATGAAAAAACACATGAAATAGTGTTTTCGACAAAAAAATAAGTAATATTACCTATAATAAAATTAGGTGATAATATGAAAGTAAAAGTAATTGATGAAGGACATGAGAAAGATTTAGAAGATGAAATAAATAACTTTATATGTGATAAAGAAGTTTATGATATAAAATTTAGTACAGCAGTAACTGTATCAGGAGAAGATCAAATATTTTGTTTTTCAGCGTTGATAGTATATAAGTAGGTGGTTCATTTGAAAAAAAATACATTTATGCAAGGAGCAATTATAGCAACATTAGCTATAGTATTAAGTAAAGTTTTAGGTATTATATACGTAATACCTTTTTATTCTTTGATAGGAGAGCAAGGAGGAGCATTATATGGATATGCTTATTCGATTTATGGTTTATTCTTAAATTTATCAACAGCAGGAATACCTCTTGCTATAAGTAAAATAACTAGTGAATATAGCGCATTAAATCAAAACTATTTAAAAGAAAAATCATATAAAATAGCAAAATATTTAATGTGTGGACTTGGTTTATTAGGTTTTATCATAATAATGCTTTTTGCACCTACTATAGCAGATATATTCATAGGAGATATAAAAGGAGGAAATACAAAAGAAGATGTAGCATTTGTTATAAGAATTATATCAACAGCACTTTTAATCGTACCTATACTAAGTGTAACAAGAGGATATTTACAAGGGCACAAATATATAGCACCTCCATCCATAAGTCAAATAATAGAACAATTTGTAAGAGTTATAATAATAGTTATAGGCAGTTATCTTTCACTTAAAGTATTTAACTTATCACTTACTACAACTATAGGAATATCTGTATTTTCAGCAACTGTATCCGCACTAGTCGCATATTTATATTTAAAAATAACTGTTAGAAAAAGTAAAAGCGATTTAAAAGAAGATGAAGATGAAAAAGAAGAAGAGAAAGGAATAACAGCAAAAACAATAACACTAAAACTACTTTCTTATGCTATACCATTTATACTAATAGACTTTGTGTCATCTATGTATAGTTTTGTAGATTTATCTACAATAAATAAAACAATGGTAAATTTAGGATACCCTATAACAGAAGCTGAAAGTGTAATAAGTATACTTACAACATGGGGCTCAAAATTAAATGTAATAGTAATGGCAGTCGCATCAGGCATGATAGTAAGTCTAATACCTAACATTGCAAGTAGTTATGTTCTAAAAGACTATGAAGATGTTAGAAAAAAGATAAATGAAGCACTACAATCTTTAATATTTGTAATACTACCTATGGTAGTAGGACTCTCACTAATATCTACACCTATATGGACTGTATTTTTTGGCACTTCATCAAAATTAGGCCCATTAGTATTCAAATACTCAATATTTACAGCATTAACACTATGTATATTTAACGTAACAATGTCGATAATGCACTCATTAGGAAGTTCTAAAATGGTAATAATTACACTTAGTTTGGGATTACTTACAAAAGTACTAATAAATATACCATTTATAAAACTATTTAATTCAGTAGGATTACATCCATCATATGGAGTTATAACTAGTACAATAATATCTAACATAGTAGCAATACTATTTAATGCACTATATTTAAAAAAGAAACTAAATATAAAATATAAAGATACAATAAAGAAATTTATAAGAACATTAGTACCTTTATTTGCAATGATAATAGTAGTAGTATTATTAAAACAAATAATACCATATACAGATAGTAGAATACTAAGTTTAATATATTCGATTATATATGCAGTAATAGGTGCTGCAGTATATGTATTTATATCTATTAAAACTAATCTTATATACGATATATTTGGAAAAGATATTATAAATAAAGTGTTAGTAAAATTAAGAATAAAGAAAAGATAAGAAAATTACAAAAGAACATTTGATAGTAAGGGTATATATACACATACAATACAAAATAGTGTTTATAATTATACGATCCTTTAAAAATACAAATAAAAAAAGAAAAAAGGAGAGTAAAGTAAAATGAAAAAATACTAAATAAGAAAAAAGGATTTGCATTAGTAGAATTATTAGCAGTAATAATAATACTAGCAATAATATTAGTAATAGCAGTACCACAATTAATGGAAACGATAGAAAAATCAAGAAAAAGTACATTAGAATTATCAGCAAAGAAAATAGC
>CALVQZ010000129.1 GCA_944358275.1 uncultured Bacilli bacterium | reverse complement strand
ATTAGTAAATATAATAAATATTTTTCTAATTTACTTATCGTAAATTTATTGTACCATTTCTCTTTTACTTTTTCAAGATTGATATTTACACATCTTACATATTTTGTATATATTTCATTTTCACTTCTCAACCTATAATTTTCTATACTTTCACTATTTTCTTTAAAGACATTGATATTAAACAATATTATTTTATTTTTTAAAAACTTTTTTCCTACTTTAAAATTATTATTAAATACTGTTGTCAAATATCTTAACTTATTTTCTCTTAGATTATCATAATTTTCCCTATTCATTTCAAATATTATTATTTGATTATCTATCTTTACTATACAATCACTTATTTTACCTTTTTCTTTTAAATTATCCTTTGGTAATTCGCCATCTAATATTTGCATATTTTGATAGACATAATCATAATTTAATTTTAAGAATTCTGAAATAATACTTGCTACATAAAACCTAGTATTTTTACTTTTAAATATTGTTTTAAACACTACATCTAAAGTACAGTCGATTAGTATTTTCATTTTCTAATTTCTCCCTTCATTATATTTATTACCAATAAAGTTCGATTTTCCTTTTTTATTTTATAAAAAATTAAAAAATATCGAATTTTCATCGATACCTAATCCTTATTTTCATAAGATAATAAATTTTTAATATCTTGTTCTGTAAGTTCTGATAAGATATTTTTATCTCTAATTTCTCCATCAATTAATTTATCGCTTAAAATTCTTTTCTTATTTTGTAATTCCAATATTTTTTCTTCAATAGTACCTTTCGATATTAAATGAATTACTTCAACATTATTTACTTGTCCTATTCTATGGGCTCTATCTGTTGCTTGATTTTCAGCTTGAGGATTCCACCATAAATCCAAGTGAATAACTACATCAGCTCCAGTTAAATTTAAACCAGTTCCACCAGATTTTAACATTATTAAAAATACTTTTATAGCATTATTTTGATTGAATTCATCAACCATTTCTATTCTTTTTTGTGATGCAACTGATCCATCAATCATAAAATATTTTATTTTTTCTTTATCTAATCTATTCTTAACAATATTTAAAGCCGTTTTAAAAGAAGAAAATATTAATATTTTATGTTCATTACTAATATATTCATTAACTATATTAACCAATGTATCTATTTTATTGCTTTTTCCATCATAATTTTCATAAACAATACTTGGATCTATACATATTTGTCTTAATTTAGTTAATAATTGTAATATTAAAAATCGAGCTTTAGACATACCTTCATTATCAAGAATTTCATCCATCTCTTTTTTAACTCTTTCAAGTTCTGCTACATAAAGTTTTTTTTGTTCACTATCTAAGTCAATATAAATATCATTAATTATTTTGTCGGGCAATTCTAATACTACATCTTTTTTCTTTCTTCTTAATATAAAGGGATTTATTTGATGCGATAATCCCTTTATTAATTTATCACTATCTTCATCAAAATCTTTAATTTTGTATTTACTTTGAAATTTAGTTAAACTAGCTAAATATCCCGGCATAATAAAATCAAATATACTCCATAATTCTAATATTGAATTTTCTAATGGTGTACCTGTTAAAGCAAACTTAACATCCCCATATATTTTTTTTACACATTTAGTTATTCCTGCCATATTATTTTTAATATTTTGAGCTTCATCTATAATAACAGCATGAAATTTTTTATCTAAGTATAAGTCTTCATCTTCTCTTAAAATACCATAGGTAGTAATAATAACATTATATTCCGCAATATTATCTAAAATATTTTTTCTTTTATCTTTATTTCCGATACAAATAACTCTTTTTATTTCATTAGCAAATTCCATAAACTCATGATCCCAGTTATAAGCTAGGGAAGTCGGAACAACTATTAAAAACTTATAATCACTATTTTCCTTTAACATTTCTTTAATATAATAAATGATTTGAATAGTTTTACCTAATCCCATTTCATCAGCAAGAATTCCTCCAAAACCGGTTTTATCAATGGTTACTAACCATTTAACACCAGTAACTTGATAATCTCTTAATATACTTAAATCAGCTAATGTTAATTCACTATTTTTATATTTATAAAATCTTTTAATAAAATCATCAAACAAATTATTGGTATTAATAATATCATACTTGGTATTTTTTAGACTATCTAAATAAATAGCACGATACTTTAATAAATTCCCTTTACCGGCGATTATTTCATCATCAGTTAATTCTAATTCATCAGATAAATCTTCTAATTCTTGTAGTTTTTCATCTTCTAAATCTAATATATCTCCATTTTTTAATTTAAAATATTTCTTTTTATTTTTAATACTTTTAAATATATTTACTAATTCATCACTTTTTAAATCCCCTAAATTAAAGTTAAAACTTAATATATTATCTTTTCCAATAGAAAATGTTGAACTAATTGCTGTTTTTCTTCTAATATTTACTTTCTTAAATTTTTCTGTTGTATATACAACATACTTACTTGCTAATTCTTCTAAGCCATTTTCAATAAAACTTACTTGTTTTTCTAAATCTACTAATATTACTTTTTCTTTTTCAATTACAAAACCATATTTTAATACATCATTTATCGTATTTGTTTCTAATTCCATATCTCTTAATACTAAAGAATTTTTATCGAAATAATCTACTACTGTTTTATCATAAATAAATTTTATATTTACTATAATATGATCTTTACGAATATCAAAATATAATTCACTTACTATTTCTTTAGTTACTACTATATCATCAACAGAGGCATCAATATCCATCTCTTTTTTGACGATATTCATTAATCCTTTAGTAAATGTTTCAATTTTTTCTTTACTAATACTTAATTCTTTTAAATCATTATCTATTAATGTTTCCAATAATTCTTGTTCTTTATTATTTAAATGATATACATTTCCATGATAAAAAATATATTCATAATCATCTTCAATTAATTTATGTATATCATTTAAATCAAAATTAAGTTTATATAAATCATCCTTTTTACTTAAATTACTTTTTATTGGAAAACCATCTATAATACCATTTATTACATAATTTTCTATAATAAATGTGCTATTTTTTATCCTTTTTAAAAAGGTTTTTAATTCACTATTAGAATAATATTTCTTATTAACACCATTTGTTAATTCTAAAAAAGCATCTATTATAACTTTATTTTCTTCACTAAAATAATACTTCTTGGGATCATACACAAAGTTCTTACCAAATACCGCTTCACCTTCATTATTTTCATAAGTTTTAGAAAATACTCCAATTTTATTATTTAGATTATATAATCTATTTTCGCCAATACTTATTTTTATATTAAAAGAACTACTATAGTAATAGCTATAGTAGGGTTCTAAATCTAATACTAATTCTAAATTTAATTCTTTTTTAAGAGTTATATTATTCTTTACTAAATATTTATCTAATAACATATTAGTTACATTTTTACTATCATTTAAACTAGGAAAAATATCTTTATAACATAACAATATTGCTGCTCCAATATGAAAACAACGGCCAGTTTGATTAAATTGATTACATGAACAATGCACTTTTTTAATTTTTTCGCCATCTAATATAATATATCCTTCTTCAAAATGATAATAATTAACATTAAATGTAAATTCTAACATATTACGATTAGTTGAATTCATATCTTCATAAACTTCAACATTATCAATGTAATTTAGGCCTCTACTTAAATCAGTAGCACTTAAAAACTCACCAATATTAGTATATTTTATTAAATCATTAACATTAATCAAACGAACCATAAAACCACCAAACATATAGTAGCATAATACGACATTTTAGTAAAGAATAATTTTGTTGATAACTTTGCTCCGCGCTGGAGTCCGCCAGCACGGAGATGAAACTCACATTCCAATAATATCTTACCTACGGACAGTTTTTTTATCCATAAAAATAGATGTAACATACTAGTTACACCTATTATCTTTTTAACTTGATAG
>CALVQZ010000128.1 GCA_944358275.1 uncultured Bacilli bacterium | reverse complement strand
AACCTTCAAATTCTATAATTTCATTATTTTCTAATATTACATTTATATTATTATTTTCCTTCACAATAACCTTATCAACTCTTAAAGAATGCTCGTACACTTTTATATCGTCTACTAAATATATTATTTTATTGTCGTTAGTAATTATTAAAATATTAGGAGAATATTTTAATTCTTCAATAAGTTCATTAGCAACTACTACTGTCGTAGCTATATAATTATTATTATTAGAGTCAACTAAGGCGTTTCCAAAAAAATTAGAAATTGCACCATCATTATATATAATATAAGTATCTAAAACATTTAAAATATTTTCATCATATTCAATCATTGTAGGGACATAATACATTTTATTATTTTCAGCTAACACAACTACACCATAATCATTATCTTCGAAATACATAGCAATATTTATATTTATAAAGTTTGTAATTGGACTCGGTGTAGTAATTTGGTCAACAAAAACAGAAGAAATATCTGAATTTGCTAAGCCAACATGATATAATTGACCCATCTCAGTTATTACATAAACTGAACAAATATCTATATCACTATCTTTGCCAGAATAAATAAACTTAATTTTTTCATCTAGGATTAAATATGTTTTTTCTATAATATCATTCGTAATATATAATTTTTTATCATCACCAATTAAAACTCTACCATACAATACTGAATCATCAACAATATAATATTCAATTTCATTTACAGTAGAATATATAATATTATCTTTATATTCTTCTACATAATTTATATCATAAGTATAAGATAGTATATCACCAACATCAGTAATTTTCGAATTAAGAGTATCTATATATGTCTCTTTATGATAAACAAACCTAAATATAATTAAACCAATAAAAATTACTATCATAACCATAAGCAAAATTTTAGCAATTAGCATAATTTTATTTTTCATATTAATCATTCCTTTTTATAAATATGGATATACATAATTTTAATATATATATTAATAAGCACAATACACTCTAGATTTATGATCACAACCCTTATATGATGTTTGACACCAACTACTTACCTCAACACATGATGCACTAGATCTTCTTTGAGATGACTTAATAGTTCCTGAATATGTCTTTTTTTCATATTTTGGTACCGTTTTATATCGCTTACAGCCCCACCTCCCATATGCAAGTTGACCCCACTGAATGCACTTTCTAGTAGAGCCTGCATATACATCAAAAGTACAACTACAAGAACCTGAAGGGATATATATTCCACCACTATCTTCTTCATCTCCACCACTACTTGGTGGTGCACTGACAGTTAGTGTACATGTCCCTGTCTTACCACCTGGAGCAGTTACAGTAACAGTAGTCGTTCCTGATTTCTTTGCAGTTACTGCACCACTATTCTTATCTATAGTAGCAATACTCGTATCACTTATACTCCATGTGAAATCTAAATTAGTTGCATTAGTAGGGCTATAATTTCTTTTCATTACCCCTGATGAACTTTGTTGCAAGGATAAATTACTACAACTCACACTTTCAACATTACCATCAAACACTTCTACTTTACACGATGATGTTTGTCCTCTTGTTGTTTCTACATTTACATATGCTATACCTACTTTGTTTGCAGTTACTATTGCTTTTGAAAAACAATTACTATAAGTTTCATTTAATATGCATGTTGTTAAAGGATTACTTCCTTGGACACTTAGTATTGAACTATCAGATGATGTCCATATTAAATCTCTATTAACACTCTCTTTGGGAATATAATTTGGATGCATTGTAAATTTCATTCCTATTGGTATTTTTATTCCTTCTTCTGGACATATTGTATATTTACTATTATCTGCACTTGGCTCATACGCACTACCATCTTTTTTAGGAATTGTTTTATCAATATCATTTTGAATCATTTCATTTATAGCAGTTGTACAGGCTTGTACTTTTACTCTTGATTTTATACTTTCATTTATATTCCTTACTTCACCTGTCTTTTTAAATGTCCATGTGTATACCCATTCATTACCAACTTTTACTGGATTTGCTGTTACAATTTCACTTTCCTCTTTCCATTTACCACAATCACACACTTTATAATTTGCATCTATTTCCTTATTACTATCAGGCTTTTCATCCTGGCACACTGCATTTACAATTTCAACATCACTAAATCCAATAAACATTAAATCCCCTTGTATACACTCTAATCCTTCTTCACTATCTACCACCTTGCATATGTTTTCACCTGTTTCTTCATCTACTTCTATTTTAACACCATTTGTTACATCTTTCCATTCTTCTTCTGTTATATCTAGAAAATTTAATACTTCATCTAATGTATATTTTGTTTCTAGTATTGCATCTACTCTATTTTCCAAATTCTTCTCCTCTTAATGATGTTATTCCGCTTCTTATTCTAAGTGATATCTTTGATGGAATTTCATTTATGTCTTCTACTGTTATTGTATAATTTCCTATTGTTACATTTTGAAATATATTTATTACTACTATTCCAAACAACCCTAGTTCTACTATTAGTACACCCCATAATGCTTCTTTCATATTCTCTCCTAGTTTCTATAAATATTATGAATATAGTATACCAAATTTTTAACAAAAAGTCTTTAATTATATTGTAGATTGTAAAAAAGAAAAAAGAAAATTTTAGCAAAAATTTCCTCTAAAAAAATGTATTTTTTCATTATACCAAAAATCATTTTTTATCTATGATGTTTACACTTTTTATATATAAATATAAATACAAATATTATTAGATTTGTTATAAATATCATAAATATTATATTATAAATATCAATTTTTTTATCTTTATTTACACTTTCTAATTTGGCATCAACATCTACAATATCTGATGGTAATACATCTTCTAAATGTTCTTTATAAAAACTACTATTTTCTGTAAGTTCTACCATAAAATATGCACACTTACCTGTATTTCTTAACTTTGTACTTCTTCCTTCAAATTCTATCCATGTAGGATCTAGTCCATACCACTTACCATCTATATAAATATTAAGCCATGCATGTCCTAACCCTCTTAAAGTATATCCACTTACTAAGTATGATTTTATTCCTGCTCTATTTAAAAGCTCATTTGTAAGAAGAGCATAGTGATAACATACTCCACTTCCTGATAAGCTTTTTAAAAGTCTATTAAAATTTATATCTGAATACTCACACTTATTATTTACTCCACAATCTTCATCATATTCTAGTGAATCTACTACATATAGTGTGATCTTTCTTATTTTATCTATAGTGGGCAAATTATCTAAATTTAATTCTTTTATTATATTATCTAAATCTTCATTAAGTTTATCACCATCTAAATACATGTATTTTGTTTCATCATAATTTGTACCCACTATATTATTTTTTCTAATATAATTTAATACTTCTTTTGTAATTAAATCTTCTGAACCTCCAAAATTTAATACTTCTAATTTAGGTAAGTGTGTTACTGCTTCTAAACTTTTTAAATTTGATATGGATGATAGCGATAACTCTTCTAGTGATATTACATTTTTTAATGTGTCTATATTTGTAACATAACTTCCTTCTAAATCTAATATTTTTAAATTAGAATTTGCAAGATGAGAAAAATCATCATTAACAATATAAGAACTAATTATATCCATTTCATTTATTGTAGGATTATTTATTTTAGTTAAATCAACTTTACTATAATAAATTTTTACTCTTTTTAATTTAGGTAGATTATTTAAAAAGCTTATATCTTTTATATCTACATTTTTTATATATACTTCTCTTAAATTAACTAAATTTTTAATGTTATCTATATTATCTAAATTTGTTATTTCTACATATGTAATATTTTCGTAATTATCTTTGATATCGTTTAAATTAAAACTTTCTGCATGAACATTTATAGAAAATAAGAATAAAATTACAATTATAACTTTTTTCATTATGGTGTAATCCTATTTGGCCCTCTAAATAAGAACATTGTTTCTTTTAAATTAGGCATTCCAAGAAGTAACATAGTAAGTCTATCTACACCTAGTGCAAATCCACCATGAGGAGGGCACCCATATTTAAAGAATTCTAAATAAAATTCTACATCTTTTCCTAGTCCTTTTTCTTCTGCTTGTTTTTTTAATTCTTCATATCTATGCTCTCTTTGTGCACCTGTTGTTATTTCAACACCCCGCCATATTAAATCATATCCTTGTGGGATTCCATCTTTTCTCATATGATAAAATGCACGTTTTTTAGGACTAAAGTCAGTTACAAATATAAATTCATGTCCATATTCTTCCATTGCATATCTACTAGTTAACTTTTCAGTTTCGCCATTCATATCACCTATATCTTCAGTAGGTATGCTATAACCATATCTCTTTTCTAATTCTATATATAAATCTTTTAATTTAATTCTAGGAAATGGTCTATTAGGAATTATGATTTCTTCATTAAATGTATTTCTAATAACATCTTCATATTTTTCTTTTACTTTAGTAAGCCCTGCTATTATAAGTTCTTCTTCAAAATCCATTACATCAGTAAATGAATCTATATAACTAAATTCTATATCAAATGATGTAAATTCAGTCGTATGTCTATTAGTATTTGAATTTTCTGCTCTAAATGCAGGAGCTACTTCAAATATCTTTTCAAATCCTGAAGACATAGCCATCTGTTTATAAAATTGTGGACTTTGAGCTAAATAAGCTTTATCATCAAAATATTTTACTTCAAAAACATCAGAACCTGATTCACTTGCAGCACCAATCAACTTAGGTGTATGAATTTCAGTAAACTCTTCTTTATATAAAAATTCTCTCATTCCTTCTACAAATGTACTTTGTATTTTAAACATCAATATATTTTTTTCATTTCTTAAATCTAAAAATCTATAATCAAGTCTAGTATCTAATAAGGCACTATTATTATCTTTATAATTTATTGGTAACTCATTTTCACTTTTACTTGTCACTACTATATCAGTAGGTATTACTTCCATACCATTTAGTTTAACTTTAGAATTTTCTAATAATTTACCTGTTACAGTAAGTGTACTTTCTAAAGTTAAAGATGAAACGAGTTCATTTAATTTTTTATTTTCCTCATTCTTTTCAATCGTTACTTGAACTTTACCTGTTCTATCTCTAAGTACAATAAATTGTACATATTGTAAATCTCTTAAATTATCAATAAATCCTTTTAAAACTACTTCTTCATTAAAATGTTCTTTTAAATCACAAAATCTTAACTTATTCATATTCTCTCCTTTATAAATGAAACAATTTCATTTCTACTTATCTTATATTCTTCTTTTGTACTATTATTTTTTATAGTTATTACATCAGTATTTTTTTCTTCTTCTCCAATTATAATTACATACTTAGAGTTATTTTTATCACATTCTTTGAATTGTCCTTTTAAGTTTCTATCTGTATAACACATATCACTTTTTATATTATTACTTCTTAAATCACTTAGTAATTTAAATGCATATTCTTTTTCTTCCTCACTTATATAGCAAATATATGTATCTATTTCTTTTTTACCAAAGTCTATTTGTTCTTTTTCTAATGCATTCATAAGTCTTTCTATACCCATACCAAATCCTACTGCAGGATAGTCCGGTCCGCCTAGCGATGAGACTAAATTATTATATCTTCCACCACCACATAATACATTTTGACTACCAAAGTCTTTTATTTCGGCAGTTATTTCAAATACTGTATGACTATAATAATCGAGTCCTCTTACGATTTTTGGATTAACTTCATTTGGTATTTCTAAAGTATCTAAATACTTTTTAACTTCGTTAAAATATTCTTTTGATTCTTCATTTAAATAATCTATCATTAAAGGTGCATTTTTAATAACATCTAGATCACTATCTACTTTACAATCTATTATTCTAAGTGGATTATTCTCAAATCTATTTTTGCAATCTTCACACAACTTATCTAAATGAGGTTTAAAGTAACTTTTCAATGCTTCCTTATATTTTAACCTAGAGGTAGTATCTCCTAGACTGTTAATATTAACTTTAACTCCTTTTAATCCAAGACTTTTTAATATCGTGTATGCGATGCTTACTATTTCAGCATCAGACATTGGATTTACACTTCCAAAAGACTCAAATCCAAATTGAAAATGTTCTCTAAGGCGTCCAGATTGTGGCCTTTCATATCTAAACATAGGCATAAAATACCAAACTTTATTAACACCATTTACATATAATTTATTTTCAACAATACTTCTTACAACAGCAGCAGTCCCTTCTGGCCTTAAAGTCATACTTCTTTTGCCTCTATCTATAAAATCATATGTTTCTTTTTGAACTATATCTGTAGTATCTCCAACTCCTCTTTTAAATACTTCTGTTTTCTCAAAAGTTGGAGTTCTAAAATAACTAAAATTATAGTTACTAGCTATTTTTTCAACTAAACTTCTAATATATAAAATAATTCTTCCATAATCATCATATACATCATTAGTTCCTTTAGGTCTTTGTATTATTTCCATATTTCCTCCTTTAAAATAAAAAAGTGCACTAAATATAAGGGTTCAATAGAACGGTACCACCTTATTTCACAAAAAGTGCACTTTAATTATAACGTAATTAACGATTTTATTATTACATGGATGTCATTCATAAATTATAGTAATTAGTTTACACCTACCACTAACTCTCTAAAATACATAAATTTACTACTAATTCCAAAATAAATTATATAAATATTATACCATACTTCTCAGTATTTTCAATATTTTTTTACTCATCTAAAATACCATCTAAACTCCATGTTTTAGCATCAGTAATCTTTACATTTACAATCTTACCTATATAACTATCATCTGCTTTAACATTAACTAATTTATTAGTATCTGTATATCCACTAAGCATACCTTCTTTTTCGCTTTTTGAATCAATTAGAACAGATACTTTCTTGTTTAATAATTTTTCATTAGATTCTCTTGAATATTTATTTACAAGTTCATTAAGTTTTTGCAATCTTTCTTCTTTTATAGATAAAGGAATATTATCTTCCATTTTAGATGCGGGTGTACCTACTCTTTTTGAATAGATAAATGTGAATGCTGAATCATATTTACATTCTTCTACTATACTTAATGTATCATTAAAGTCTTCATCTGTTTCATTTGGGAAACCTACTATTATATCTGTAGTAAGACATAAATTAGGAATATTTTCTTTTAATTCTTTAACTAATTTTAAATAAGTTTCTCTTGTATATTTTCTTCCCATTAGTTTAAGTATTCTATTACTACCACTTTGTACAGGTAAATGTATGTAAGGTAAAACATTATCATTTTCTTTTATTACTTTAATCATATCGGATGTAAAATCCCATGGATGACTAGTTACAAACTTTATTCTTTTTATACCTGTTTTTGCTACATCAGAAAGTAAGTTTGCCATATTATAATTATAATTTTCTATATCTTTACCATAAGCATTTACATTTTGTCCTAGTAAAGTTACTTCCATATATCCATCTTTTACTAAATTTTCTACTTCTTTAATTATATCTTCTTTTAATCTACTTCTTTGTTTACCTCTTGTATAAGGCACTATACAATAGGTACAAAATTTATCACAGCCATACATTATATTAACCCATGCTTTATACTTACTTTCTCTTTTTATAGGTATATCTTCAATTATATCTCCTTCTTTACTCCAAACTTCTATTTGCCTTTCTTTTGTTGTTTCTACATTATAAAGAATATTAGGTAACTCATGAATATTATGAGTACCAAATACTAAATCAATATATTTATGCTTATTTATTATTTCATCTATAACTACTTCTTCTTGAGCCATACAGCCACATAAACCAATAGTAATATCTTTTTCTTCTTTTATATGTTTTAATCTACCTAACATACCAAATACTTTATTATGAGCATTTTCTCTTATTGCACAAGTATTTAATATTATTAAATCAGCATCTTCTATATCATCAACTTTTGTATAACTCATTTCTTCTAACATTGCGCATATATTTTCAGAATCCCTTTCATTCATCTGACAACCATAAGTTTTAACAATATATTTTTTATTTAAACCAATATGTTTTTTATCATCATCTATTTTAAAATCTCTTATAATATTAACTCTATTACAACTTCTTTTTCTTGCCTCTTTAAAATCAGGTTTTCTCATATACATCACTTCCGCACATATTTTATCAAAATATAAAAAAAAATACAACTTATAAAAGTTGTAATAAAACCTAATTAAATGCAAGCTCTACTTCAATTTTCTTATCTTTTATTGCTATATATAAGAATATAATACCACTTATTGCAATAAGTAAAGATGCAATAAATGACAAATAAGTAAGTTTTATCTTTTCATTTGAATCATACATTGTTAAATTTTTAACATCTTCGTAAGAATCTTTCACAAAGTAAATATAAACAATAATTAAGATTGAAAATATTATTATCAATGATTTTCTATATTTTTCTTTACTAATTAAATCATTATATATAAAATATCTTCTTTCTAAATTATTAGAATACCAACTTAAGAATATTATTCCAATATATATAAACCATATAAAATCTTCTATTCTAAGTTGACTTAATTTTTTTTGTAATTTGTCATAATCCATATTAAATTTTATGATATTAAAATACAATGATTACATACTTTTCTTTATATGTTTAAATATAATTATCTTTAATACAATTAATCTACAATTATAAAGATATTTATTAGCAAAATTCATTTCAATAAACATTTTAATCTAGGTTTTACATTTATAACACTATTTTTTTAATTATGTACTAATAAAATTATCTATCAATAGGATAATCTATATGGATCACTTTCTGTTCCTGAGCCACTCTCTACTTTAACGTTGTGTTTTATATATACAGAAGGACGTACTGAATATGCACATTGTGAACTGTCGTATCTAATAATTCCACTTCCACGCACAATCCAAGTATCACTTGCATTCTTTGAATGAGCACGAGGATTTAGTGCCCAATAATTTGTATTATTATGTAACCAATTGTTATTTTTACAAGGATAATTTGTTTCATCTTTTATATCTGCTCTACAATTTGCATCGGTACTTGCATATGCATAATCACTTGGATGTAT
>CALVQZ010000127.1 GCA_944358275.1 uncultured Bacilli bacterium | reverse complement strand
ATAGTTAATTTAACTAAGATTTCTAATTTATTAATCAAATCTTCTCGTGGAAAATATGATAAATTTCGTGTCATTGAACTTAAAAAATTAGCTTCTAATTCAGTTGGTATCAACAACCATGCTTTATCAATCCAAATTAAAATGACTATTGAATTGATTGAAATTCTTGAAAATCAAATTAAAAATATTGAAAATCAAGTTAGTGACTTCATTAAAAAACGATAATGTTATTACTACGATCCCAGGCATTGGTGACATGACTGTTGCCATTATTATTTCTGAAATTGGTGACATTAATCGCTTTAATAACTCTGGTCAAGTTTTAGCATTTGCTGGATTAGACCATCTGTTAAACAATCTGGTAACTTTAACGTTTCTTTTACAAGAATGAGTAACCGTGGCTTTTCTTTACTTCATTATGCCCTTATCCTTGCTGCTAATAACATCCAATTGAATACTAAAACTTTCAATAGTTATTATAACACAAAAAGACTTCAAGGTAAATTACATTACAATGCGTTAGGACATTGTGCTGGTAAATTAGTTAGAATTCTCTTTTATATGTTAAAATGAAATGTCAAATTTAATTTAGATTGATTTTTTCAAAGAACTATGTTTATTTTAATGTCTTCATTGACAATACCGTAACCTCACTTACGGTGCGTTGCTGTATATTATTTATTTTAAAAAATATTTTTTTAAACAACTATTGACTACTCATAGTTGGTCTCATAAAATTTATTTTTTAACAATTTATTAAGTTCTACTGCATATTCCATAGGAAGTTCTTCTCTAAATTCATCAATAAATCCCATTATTATCATTTTTCTTGCAGTATCTTCATCTATTCCTTTAGTTTTCATATAAAATAATTTTTCATCACTTACTTTTGATACAGTAGCTTCATGTTCTAATGTTGATGAATCGTTTAAACATATATTTTTAGGTATAGTATCACTTTTTGCAGTTTCATCTAAAAGTATAGTATCGCACTTTATATTAGCTATAGAATTGTATGCTTCTTCTTTTATTCTAACTGTTCCTCTATATGTTGCATTTCCATTATTTCTTGCAATGCTTTTTGCAATTATATTGCTCTTTGTATTTGGTGCATTATGAATCATTCTAGCTCCTGTATCTTGAATTTGATTATCATCTGCCATTGCAATACTTACACATGTTCCTTTCGCACCATATCCATCTAAAATACATGCTGGGTACTTCATGTTTATCTTTGAACCAATATTACCATCAATCCATTCCATAAGACCATTTTCAGATACTATTGCCCTTTTAGTAACTATATTATATATGTTTGAAGCCCAGTTTTGAATAGTTGTATATCTACATTTAGAATTCTTACCTACAAATATTTCTACTACTGCTGCATGAAGACTATCAGTAGTATAAGTAGGTGCTGTACACCCTTCTATATAATGAAGCTCTGAGTTATCATCTACTATTATCAAAGTTCTTTCAAACTGTCCCATATCTTTTGTATTTATTCTAAAATAACTTTGCAAAGGTCTATCTAACTTAGTGTTTGGTGGAATATAAATAAAACTACCCCCACTCCAAACAGCACCATTTAAAGCAGTAAATTTGTTTTCATTATATTTTACAAGAGTATTAAAATACTTCTTAAATATATCAGGATGCTCTTTTAATGCAGTATCTGTATCTGTAAATATGATACCTTTCTTTTTTACTTCATCTAACATATTATGATAAATTACTTCGCTTTCAAATTGGGTAGATACTCCCCCTAAATACTTCTTTTCAGCTTCTATAATACCAATCTTATCAAAAGTATTTTTTACATCGCATCTTACATTATCCCAATTATTAAATACTTTATCATTTATTCTCTTATAGTAATGAATACTATCAAAATCTATATCTAATTTTGGCCCAAAAGAAGGCATAGAAAAATTAGCAAATGCATCGTACGCCTTTAATCTAAAATCACACATCCACTTGGGTTCATTTTTTAATTCAGATATTCTTTTTACGACTTCTTTACTTAAACCTTTCTCTAACTCAATTTCTTTTTTTTCCATGTAATCTGCCTTTCTTATAACAAGTATAACATAGCGCTTTATATTTATCGTTATTTCCTAAAATTATTTTGTCTCCTTCATATACGATACCATTATCATCATATCTAGCATTTACAATAGCTTCATTGCCACACTCACAAGTTTTTTCTACTCCATTTATAGTATCTGCATACTTAAACAAATATTCAGAGCCTTCAAAGAAATTAAGTTTAAAATCAGTTCTAAGTCCATATGTATATACAGGGCGATCAAATTCTTCTGCAATTTGTTTTAATTGTAATATTTGCTCTTTACTGCTAAACTGTACTTCATCTACAATTATACAATCACAATCTAGTATTTCACTTAAAAACTTACCAATAATACTTTCATTTTTATCATTTACTTTTGCTTCTGCACTAATACCAATTCTAGATTTTATGATAGCAGTACCATCTCTATTATCAGTAGTAGGTTTTAATAGTAATACATTAAAACCACTTTCTATTAAATCAAATCTTTTCATAAGTGCAATAGCAGTTTTACTGCTACCCATCGTTCCATATGTAAATTCTAACTTAGCCATTACTTCCCTCCATAATATCGTTAATCACATAGCTTGCACACAATATACCTGCAACACTTGGTACTAAAGAAGTTGATCCTGGTACTCTATCTTTTATTTTTATACCTTTTTCTTTTGAATAAACTACCATTATCCTTCTTTTTTCATCTTTAAACTTATTTCTAATAACTCTACATAATGGGTCATAAGAAGTATTCTTTAAATCAGTTATTTCAAGCATTTCAGGATGAGTTTTATTACCTGTTCCCATACAACTTATTATCTTAATATTCCTATTTAAACACTCAGTAATAAGTAATATTTTTGTACTTACTGTATCACATGCATCTATTACATAATCTATATTGTAATTAAATAATTCTAAATAATTAGTACTATCTATAAATTTATTTATAATTATTAAATTACAATCTTTATTTATATCTATTACTCTTTTCTTTGCTACTTCTGTCTTATATTCTCCTATATTAGAATTTAGACTTAGAAGTTGTCTATTTAAGTTAGTAACATCTACTTTATCATTATCTACTATGATTATATTATTAACACCCATTCTACAAAGTGCTTCAAGTGCGTGTCCTCCAACACCACCAAGGCCTATAATGAGTACTGTATTATTTTTTATTTTTAAAAGAGTTTTCTCATCAATTATTTTTCTTAATCTATCTAACCACATATTTTCACCATTATATAAAATTAAACCCATAGATGTGTTATAGCGATAAACCCCGACTTTCATCAAGGTGGGCATCCCCATATAATTTTTAGGCTTCTTAGGCACTTAATGGTAAGAAGTCACACCAATTATACTTTAGATTCCCTATAATTCGCTTAGATCGGATTTATGATAACACATCTATGGTTGACTTAATTATATCAAGAAATTATTCTTTATACAAGTCATTAAACTTAAATTTTACATTATCTTTCTCATACCCGTTTACAGTATTCAAATTTATATTTTCTAAACTTCTAAATATATTTATATCAGCATTCTTATTGTCCTTAATCATTTCTTTAATCATCAACTTAACATAATTTCTTTTAGAATCATTTTTTTTATTACTAATTATACAAGCGCAATCTATAAACTCTAAATTATTATAATTTGCCCAACTAGTAATATCCTCTTCTTTTACCATATAAAGAGGTCTAATTAACTCCATACCAGAAAAATTCTCACTTCTTAACTTTGGAGGCATACCACCAAATCTACCTGCATATATTATATTTAATAGTGCTGTTTCAATAACATCATTAAAATGATGCCCTAAAGCAATTTTATTACAACCTAATTCCTTAGCTTTACTATATAAAAATCCTCTTCTCATACGTGCACACAAATAACATGGAGAATCTTCTGCATTATTCTTAACTACAGAAAATATATTACTTTCAAATACTTTTAAATCAATTCCTAACAATTTAGCATTAGAAAGTATCTTATCCATATTTTCTTTCTTATAGCCTGGATTCATACATATATATTCTAAATCAAACTTAAATTGTCCATGTCTTTTTAATTCTTCTAAACATTTTGCAAGCAAAAAAGAATCTTTTCCACCACTTATACATACAGCAATCTTATCGCCTTCAGTTATTAAATTATATTCTTTAATAACTTTAACAAACTTACTCCAAATCTTTCTTCTATACTTTTTTATTATACTTTTTTGTACGTTCACAATATCACTTCCAACTTTATTAGTATGATATCACTTATATAAATTTTTTTCAATTTAAAAAAATATATTAAAGTGTATATGATTTTCGCGAATTATTTTATTTGTTTTTTTATCCATAAAATATAGGTAATTACTAATTTGTTTACCTATATTATATAATTTATAATTTTACATTTATTCTCATTTAAAAAGTACATAGAGTTTACTTTATATTTTTCCTTTCCTTTTTTATCTATAATATCTTATTTCTTTTTTATCATCTTTTTTCTCATTTGATATTTTTATATAATTTATTCCTATTGGAAAGAATATATTTAAAAATCTTAATAATCTACCTGTATTTGATGATATTTTTGTTACTCCAGAAGATATTACTATAGTATTATCTTTTTTTATTATACCTCTTGCTACTTTTGGAAATAAAGTTTTATTTGGGGCAACTATACCTACATTATTATCAAATATTTCATCTAGTATTGGTGGTACTACTCCATTATGCATATGCCCTGATAGGATTAAATCATATTCATTTAACTTTGTACTTATTATTTTATCTTTAATACATATAGGAGAATGCATAAGAAGTACACTAAATTTATTTGGCATCCTATCACATACGCCATGTTCTTCTATTTCTTTTTGCATCAATTTTTTGTTTTCTCTTAAGTATTCGTGATAATAATTATATGATTGTGTAAATCCAAAAAAATAAATATCTTTAAAACTTTTACAAGTATTATTTAATAAAAACACATTATCTATTTCTTCTATTTTATCCCATAAATCTTTATCAAAAAAACTTTTTTTCTTTTTTCTTATATCATGATTACCTAATGATAATATAACTGGGTGAATTTTTCCTAATTTCATTAACCATTTTATTAAATAATCATATTTAATTCCTTGAATATCAACTATATCCCCTGGGATACATATATAATCTACATCATATTTTTTTACATTCTCATAAAGATATTCTAACTTTTTTATATCTTTTTCTCCTGAATAATGTATATCGCTAAATACTAAAAGTTTTATTGGTTTATTAACTTTTTTTGAATATATATGTGTTTTAGTTTCTTTAATCATAATACACCTCTAATTAAATCTATTTCTATACTCACATCTTTTACATAAATCTTCTGTTAATTTATTATTATTAAATCCACTTACTATATTTTTATATCTAGTACTATTTAATATTTCTTCTAGACTACTATTAAATATATTACCTAAATTCATAATTCCATCATTATCTAAGCAACAAGGCACTACTTTTCCATCTACAAGTATTGCAAGTTGTTTTTTAGCACCTTTACAAGTTCCATAATTAGATATTATATCTTTATTTAAAGTAGGCCATTCAAATAATATATCTTTATCTAAATATATATTATCACTAATTGTAAATCTTTTGTTAGTTAAAATTATTTTTTTATTATAATGCTTTTCTAATAATTTTAATATTTCACTATTATCTTTATTATTCCATAATCTTAATGATATATATATATCTTTTATTTTATCTAGTGTATTTAATAATTCTTCTATTTCTTTTAAAGATTTAAAACTATGAAGTGATATATTTAATTGTCTTACTTTGTTTTTATTTATTATATCTAATTTATCTTTTAAAAGTCTAGCATTAGTAGTTATATTTACATTCAGATTATATTTATTTGCTATTTTTAATAAGCTATCTAAATCATTATGCATTAGTGGTTCTCCTTTTACATGTAGATAAATATGATTTGTATAATCTTTTATTTTTTTTATTATAATCTCAAATTCTTCTTTTGTCATACTTTTCTTTTTTCTATTTGTAATAGGACAAAAATCACAATTTAAATTGCATATATTTGTTATTTCTATATAAATTCTATTAAACATGAGTTATATTTAAACTCTTAGACAATTCATTTTTTATATGTATATAATCATCTAAGGACTCTTTCTTTAAAAATTCTTTAGCATCTACATTAGCTTTTTGTAATATTTTATAATCTTTCTTTATATCTGCAATTTTAAAATTCATATCTCCACTTTGTCTTACACCAAATATGTCTCCAGACCCTCTTAATTTGAAATCTTCTTCGCTTATTTGAAATCCATCTGTAGTACTTTCCATTATCTTTAATCTTTCATTACTCTTATTTCCTATTAAAATACAATATGAATCAAATGAGTTTCTTCCTACCCTTCCTCTTAATTGATGAAGTTGAGATAACCCAAAAAGGTGTGCATTATGTACGACTATCATAGTAGCATTTTTAACATCTACACCTACTTCTATTACTGTTGTACTTATTAAAATATCTATTTCTTTATTTATGAACTTAAACATTATGTTTTCTTTTTCTTCCTTTTTTAATTTCCCATGGAGCATACCTATATTATATTTTTTAAATGCTAGTGAATATTGTCTTACTAACTTTGTTACACTATCGTTATTTTCACCTTCTATAAGTGGTGCGACTACATATATTTGATGAGATAAATCTAATTCTTTTTTTATCATAGTAAGTACATCTTTAATATCATCTTCACTTTTTACAATTGTTTTTATTTCTTTTCTTCCTTTTGGAAGTGTTTTTATAGTACTTATATCCATATCTGCATATATAGTAAGTGCATAAGTTCTTGGTATTGGAGTTGCACTCATATAAAGTATATCTGGAAATATTCCTTTATTCTTTAAATTATTTCTTTGATTAACTCCAAATCTATGCTGTTCATCTGTTATTATTAAACCAAGATTATTAAATATAACACTATCTTCTATAAGTGCATGTGTACCTATAATTAAATCTATTTCATTATTTTCTAATCTTTTATTTATTTGTTCTTTTTGCTTTTTTGTTTTACTGCCTATTAGTAATTCTACTCTTAAATTTGGTATTATCTTTTTAAAACTTTCGTAATGTTGATTAGCAAGTATTTCAGTAGGTGCCATTAAAGCACATTGATAGTGTGAATTTATCATTCCATAAATAGATAATAGTGCAACTATTGTCTTACCACTACCCACATCCCCCTGAAGGAGGCGATTCATTCTTCTATTACTATTTAAATCATCTATTATTTCATTTAATACTTTCTCTTGATCAGATGTTAGTTTAAATGGAAGAGTTTCTATTAACTCATTTATCTTATTTATATCTATATTTCTGTTATATCCTTTTGTATATTCACTATTTTTTTCTCTTAATGCATTTATTTTAAGCATAAACATAAATAGTTCTTCATATTTAAGTCTTAACATAGATTTTTTTGTAATATCTACATTACTAGGATTATGAATATTTTGTAATGCACTATATTTATCTATAAATGAATTTTCAATTGAAATATAATTTGGTACATAATCAGTAACTTTATATTTTTCTATTCCATTATTTATAAGTGTATGTAATACTTTTTTATTTAAACCTTCAGTAGTTTTATAAATGGGTATTATTTTAGGTACATCTATGTTTATATTAAACATAATATCAGATGCGACTATAGTATTATTTTTTAAATCATATTTCCCTATTACTACTATTTTTTTAGAAATAGTTAAATGTGTTTTTAAGAAAGCTCTATTAAATATTATTACTTTTAATATGTTTGCACCTATATTTATATTAAACTGCATCTTATTCATATTACCTTTAAATCTATATACTATAGGAATAGTTTCTACTATACCATCTATTATTATCTTATCATCTTGAATTAACTCGCTTATATTACTTCTTTTTAATACTTCATATCTATATGGATAATGTGATATTAAATCTTCTATAGTAAATATATTTAGTTTATTTAATAGTGATAAAGTTTTAGGACCAACTCCTTTTAAATATTGTAATTCTTCCATTTAATCACCGCCTAATATGATTATACCAAAAAAATTGTTTTTTTTTGAAAAAAGTTGTTGACAAAGTACATTTTCATGAGTATTATATTCAGTACCAAATCTAGTTATCGGTTTGGCTGCTAGTATCACACTAGCCAATCCCTTTTTATTCTTTTTGAGGTCGCTCTTCAGGGGGGCCGACTTCTATATTTTTACAATTAAAATGCAAGGAGTACTTGCATTTTTTATTATATGCATTAAAAAACATAAGTATTAAAAAAAGTCTACAAAATAGACTTAATAAACATATGGTAGCCTGTATGGGACTTGAACCCATGAATGTCACCTTGAGAGGGTGATGTGTTAACCACTTCACCAACAGGCCATAAATAACTTTTTTAAAAGACACTACTATTTTAACATTAAAT
>CALVQZ010000126.1 GCA_944358275.1 uncultured Bacilli bacterium | reverse complement strand
TTTTTTTACCAACAATGTATCGTTGTTATATTTTTGTAAAAAATCTTATAAGTAAGGATTTTTCTTTAATCTTGACATTTTTAAGTGTTTTTTAAATTAATCAATGCTTCTCTTTTCCCTTTATTTATAAGGGTTTCTACATTATTTACTATTTTCTCCCATTTTCTTGCATACCCTGTTATTGGGATTAATGATACGACAACCATAAGATTAAGTAAAGTTTGAAATGCAAGTTGAAATGTAATACCAAATGCTAAATATTTTGAAAAATAATCTCTTGCATTCATAGATATTTTAAGTCCTCTATAAATTATAGTTATGAATAAAGAGGATACAATTACGATACCTAAAAAACCAAGTTCTTCACTTATTATTGAAAATATAAAGTCAGTTTGGGGTTCAGGAAGATAAAAATGTTTTTGTATTGAATTGCCTAATCCTAGTCCAAGAAATCCTCCTGGACCTATTGCAAACAAACTTTGTATTGCTTGAAAGCCAGAACCTAAAGGATCTACCCATGGATCTATAAATGATAATATTCTTTGAAATCTATATGGTGCGATTAAAATTAAAATGACTGCACCTATTATACCGAATACGCCAACAACCAAGAAAAACTTCATATTAACTCCTGCAATAAACAATAAACCTACTACACTCATCACTATTATAACTCCTGTACCAAAGTCAGGTTGTAACATTATTAAACCAAAGACAATTAAAGTAACTATAAGAATTGGAAGTATTCCTTTTTTTATATTTCCTATATTCTTTTGATTTTTAGATAAATATTTTGATACGAATATTATTAAAGAAAGTTTCATAAATTCACTAGGTTGTATTCCAAAACCACCTATACCAAACCAACTTCTACTTCCATTTCTTACTGTTCCAACGCCTGGTATTAAGACTAAAATAAGTAGAAAAAAACAAACAAGTAGTATGATGTTTGCTTTATTTAAATAGTACGTATATGATATTTTTGATATTATAAACATTAAGATTAACCCAATCACTAAGAATATAGACTGTAATTTTAGATATTTATATGGATCATTAAATTTATATTCTGCCCATACGCTAGATGATGAATATATCATTACAACTCCAAATATAGAAATAATAATTACTGCAAATAATAATAGTAAATCTATATTGTTTTTTCTCACTATATCCACACTCCAAATGCGATTCCAGCCATAGCAAGAATAAATCCTACTACCCAAAACCCTTTTACTATTTCTCTTTCGTGTATACCTAATTTTTCAAAATGATGATGAAGAGGTGTCATTAAGAATAATTTTCTATGAAATACTCTAACCCAAATGACTTGTAATATAACAGATAAAGTTTCAATTATAAATACTCCCATTATAGCAAGTAATGTAATTTCATGATCTGTAATAATTGCTATAGTTGCAAGTGTTGCCCCTAGTGCAAGTGAACCAGTATCTCCCATAAATACTTTTGCAGGATATGTATTAAATAATAAGAATCCAAGTAATGCGCCTACTAAGACAAAGCAGAATACTGCTATATCTTGGTAACCTGCTACCCATCCTGAACCCCATGCAATTATTCCAAGTGCTAGAAAATCAATTGCAGAAAGTCCTGCTGCAAGACCATCCAAGCCATCTGTTAAATTAACAGCATTAGAGCCACCTAACAATATAAATAGTATGAAAAAGCCATATAACCAACCTAATTCAATATTTATATTAAGCGTATATATTTCAATTCCAAGTTCATTTCCACTTTTCATATATACAAAGAAAAACACTAATGCAACTATTAGTTGCAAAAAAATCTTTTGAATAGCAGTAAGTCCAATATTTGAATGCCTATAAATGCTTAAAAAATCATCTAAAAATCCAATTGCAGCATAACTTACAAATACAAATAATACTATAAATAAGTTAGGAGTAAACTCTATCTTATTTAATAATAGTAATGTTAAACACGATACAAAAGCACTAATAATAAATATTATTCCACCCATCGTAGGTGTACCATCTTTCTTCTTATGCGCATTCTCTAAATATACACTTACTCTTTGTTCTATATGTTTTCTTCTTAACATAGGTACTATAATTACACCTAAAATTATTGATGCCAAAAAACCAATCATCAAAGATAAAACAGATTTTGCTAATATTAACATTTCATCATCTCCACTCTAACATAACAATTATACTACAATGTTTATTTATTTTCTACTATAAGTATATTATTTTTCTTCTATAAAATGAAAAATTTTATCAAAAGGTTGATGATATAACTGCTATTTTCATCTATATCTATCCTTTTCATTGCTATATTTACATATTTTGGGTAGAACAAATCAAGTGTGTTTATGCTTGATTTTTTTCACGCCTTTAAATAATGTATATCGATAAAGAGTGTAAAATAAAGTGTGTAAGTAAAAAAAGTACACACTTTTATAATGTGATAAAATAAAAGAAAGAGGTAAAGAAAATGAGAAGTAAAAATAATAGTAAAAATGAATTAGTAAAAGCAATTTTAGATACTTACCAACCAGAAACTGCAGAAGATGTTCAAAATGCATTAAAAGATATATTTGGACCAATGTTTGAAGCAATGCTTCAGGGTGAAATGAATGCACATTTAGATTACAGTAATAATTCAAAAGAAAAGAAAAATACTGTTAATCGTAGAAATGGCTATATTGATAAAAGTGTTAAAACAAGTTTAGGAGAAATGAACATATCCGTACCAAGGGATCGTGATGGTTCTTTTGAGCCTGTTATTGTTCCTAAAAGAACTAAAGACATA
>CALVQZ010000125.1 GCA_944358275.1 uncultured Bacilli bacterium | reverse complement strand
TAATGCTTGTCTTGTTAAATATTCTGTTTCTGCACTTGATATAATTAGTTTTGCTGATGTTTCAAATGAGCTTTTCTTTGCTTCTTTTATTGTGTTAGTAATAGTTGGTACTGCTATTACTAATATTATTGCTAGTATCACTATTACTGCTAGTAATTCTACTAATGTAAATCCTTTTTTCTTTAACGCCTTTTCATTCATAATTTTAAACACGTTCCCTATTTTGTATTGTACATGTATATTATACCCCTCCCCCATTGTCAAGTGTTTTTTGTAATTTTTTTAAATTTTTTTTATGCAAATTATTTTCCAATAAAAAAATATTTATTACCTATATTCTATGTATAATATCTTTTTATACTTTTATATTTGTTTACACTTTTAATTTGTTTTTTTATTGTAAATCCTTCTTTTTGTATATTTATAGGTCAACAAAAAAAGTTAAATAAAATCCTTAATAAGACTCATTTAACTTTTTAATTTAATTATTTAAATCTATAAATTCATTATTATATGCTTTTAATATCATATCTTTAGATAAGATATCAATACTATCTAAATCTTTTATATCAACTTTTCTAATTTCATAAAAATTTTCTTCACAACACCTTTCTAATTCTTCTCCACCTAATGCAAGTGTTCCATTTACTATTTTACAACTAAAGAAGTGTGCTATTGTGTCCTCGTTTTCATCAAATCCTAAATATCCAAGTATCTTTACATCAACTGAAAATTCTTCCTTTAATTCACGTTTTACATTTTCTTCTAAAGTCTCTCCTTCTTTTAATCCTCCACCTGGTATTACATAATACTCTTTTTTAGTTCCGTCTTCTTTAATTTTTTTTCTAAACATGACAATTACTTTACCATCATCAATTATAATCCCTCTAGAACTAACTCTTTTATACATTTTTTTCCTCCTTCAATTTTTCAAATAAAATCCAATATACTTTTTTAAATAGCAAAATCTCTTATTTAATCTTTATATGAGATTTAACTTACCAATTGTATCAATTTCCTCTACTATTGTCAAAGCACTTTTTTCTTTATAATTATATGAACAAATATAATGAAATTATGTGAAAAAACGTTATTAAAAAAAGTACTAGTTAATTCCTAGTACTATACTCCACTTTTTTCTCCTTTACTTCTTAATATTAGTTTTCTTATAAAGTCTACTGGAATTACTGTAGATGCTAGTAAAATTGTAATAAGTAGTTCTTTTATAGTAAGGCCTGATGTTCTAAATATACTTCCTCCAAAATATATCATAATTATTTGAATTAGTACTATAAATGCGATAATTACTATAAATATTTTATTTTTTGTTAGATTGGATAGTATATTTAATCTATGTGTTCTTGCATTAAATGCATTAAATACATCTATAAATATTAGAAGTGCAAAAAATGCTGTCATAAAATATTTTTCTTCTATATCTATTCTATATAAATTATGAAATATTGGCATTTTTAAAAATAATATGCATAATATTGCAGAATATAATCCTGTAAATAATATTTCTCCTATCATATATTTATTTATAATTGGTTCATTTTTTTTCTTAGGTGGTTCGTGCATATATTCTAACAGTGCTGGTTCAAAGCTGAATGCTAATCCTGCTAAAGTATCCATTACCATATTTATCCATAGCATTTGTATGACTGTAACTGGTGTATTTACTCCTATAAATGGACCTATAATTGATAATGATAATGCGCATAGATTTGCCGTTAGTTGTAGTATTATAAATTTTCTTATGCTTTTAAATATTGTTCTTCCATAAAGTATTGCTTTTGATATAGACATAAAGTTATCATCTAGTATAACTATATCACTAGCTTCTTTTGATATTTCTGTACCACTTCCCATAGCAAACCCTACATCTGCCTTTTTTAATGCAGGAGCATCGTTTACACCATCTCCTGTCATACCAACTACATAGCCTGCTTCTTGTGATATTTTTATAAGTTTACTTTTGTCTTGTGGGAGACTTCTTGCAACTATTCTTAAATTCGGAAGTATCTTTTTTACTTCTTCTTTTTCCATTTTATTTAATTCATCACTTGTTAATATGATATCATTTTTTTCTATTAAACCTAATTCCATACCTATTGCATATGCTGTATCTTTATTATCTCCTGTAATCATAATCGTTCTTATATTTGCACTTTTTACTAGTTTAATTCCCTCTATTGCTTCTTTTCTTATTTCATCTTTTATGTATGCAAAACCAAGGAGTGAATAAATTTCATTGTTATAACTTACTGCAAAACATAATATCCTTATACCTTTTTTTGATACATCATTTATCTTTTCTACTATCTTTTTTCTATTAGTTAGAAATTTTCTATTCATATTTTCATCATAGTAGTAATTGCACATAGGAAGTATCTTTTCAGTTGCACCTTTTATAAGTCTAAAACCACTTTCTAGTATAACTTTTGAATATTTTTTCTCGCTATTAAATGGTATTCTTTCTTTTACTACATCGTTTATATCTTTATTTTCAATAAATTTTAGTAATGCTCTATCTGTTATATTTCCACCTATTATTTTACCATCTGAATAAATGCTTTCATTGTTTAATATAAATGATCTTTTTACCAAGTTATATAACTTTTCATTTTTACTTATTTCATATTCATTATCATATTCTTTCATAGATGAACTTAAGAATCTAATGACTTCTAATTTCCCTTTTGTAAGAGTTCCTGTTTTATCTGTAAAAAGCATATTTATATTACCTGCTGTTTCTATACCCATCATTTTTCTTACTAATACATTATTTTTTAACATTCTTTTCATATTAGATGATAGTACTAAAGTAATCATCATAGGAAGGCCTTCTGGTACTGCTACTACGATAATTGTTACTGCTAATGTAAGAGCATATAATATATGACTAGTTATAAATGGAAAGTTTGTAATACTTTCTTTTATCAGTTCTAAATTAAAATTATTATTTATTACAATAACTGAAAATAGATATGAAAAGAAAACGAAAAATGCTCCTACATATCCAATATTACTAATTATTTTTGCAAGGCCTCTAAGTCTTATTTTAAGTGGACTTTCCGGTTGTTTTTCTTCTATTTCTCTTGCAAGTTTACCATAAAAAGTATTTACTCCTATCCTACTTACAACCATAGTACCTATCCCACTTGCTACTATGCTTCCTCTATATATATCACTGTTTAAGTTCTTATATTTTTCTTTAGGCTCTCCATTTAAAATAGATTCATCTACACTTATGCTTCCTTCTACTAGTTTACCATCTGCTGGTATTTTATCTCCGGATGATAACAAAACAATATCTCCCACAACAATATCTTCTATACTTATTTCTATTACTTTACCATTTCTTTTTACTTTACATTTCATTTGCGATGCTTCTTCTTGCAATCTTTTAAATGCTTTTTCACTACCATATTCTGAGACAGTTGAAATAAAAGACGCTAAAAAGATAGCAATAACTATACCTATTGTTTCATACCAATCAAAAGATTTAATTAAAAACACTACTTTTATAGCAAGTGCAATTAAAAGTATCTTTATTATTGGATCACCTAAAGATTCTAGTAATAGTTTAAAAAAACTATTATTGTTTTTAGAATCTATTCTATTTGTACCATATTTATTTTTGCTTATTTCTACTTCTTTTGTACTAAGTCCAGTCTTAATATTCATACGACGTCCTAACTTAATATATTAAGTAGAGATAATTTTTAGAATACTATTTGCAAAAAAATAAAATTTGTGATAATATATAGCAAATTAAAGGAGGTATTTTATGTTTGATTCAAGTTATTATAAAAAAAGAATTATATACAGATTAGAGAAAAGCGATTATAAAGCTATGATTGAGTTAAATCCAGGAAGAAGAGAATGCTATGTTTTTTTACCTAACGATCAAAAAAAAGGAGATTATATAATTGGTTTGAGAGATTTAGATGAAAAGCCATTAAATCCTTCTAGAGTAGAGTATTTGGGTGCTTTTTTAACAAGTTATGGATACACAGATTATAACTTTACTAATCCTTTTAATAGAACAAAAAAGATAGTTAATTTAT
>CALVQZ010000124.1 GCA_944358275.1 uncultured Bacilli bacterium | reverse complement strand
AAAGGGATTTTGTCCGACAACTCTTGAAGGCAAGATTGTATCTGATGCGGATATGTGTGATGCTTTAGGAGCTAATGGCATTTTGCGAGTTTATACATATAGTTTGAAAAATGGAAAACCTTTTTTTGATAAAAATGTATTTCCTATTAAAAATATATCTATAGATTGTTATACAAAAAGGTGTAGTGATAGTAGTGTTTGTCATATGTTTGAAAAAATATTAAAATTAAAAGATTTGATGTTAACAGAATCTGGTAAAGAAGAAGCAAATAGGAGACATCAGTTTGTTGTAGATTTTTTATATCAATTATTTAAAGAAGAAAATGCTTTAGATTGGGTTAAATATTTAGATAGATATTTAGATTAAAGTTAAAAAAAGTTATTTTGATATAAAATTGATTAGTTTTGCTGATAATTCTTTAGGAGATTCTTTACATCCGTTTATAAGCCAGTAATAATAAACATTAAAAATACCACCAATAATAAAATATGATTTATAGTTGTTGTATGTATTATTATTTAAAAATGTATTTTCAAATTCTTCTTTTAAAAGATGTATTAGACCTGCTTTATATATTAAGTAGGCCTCTTTTTTATATTTTTCTAAATGTGTAAATAATTTAGTAATATATATATCTAAATTATCGTATTTGTAACTAATATTTGACTCTTTTAAAAAAGTAAAAGTAATGTTATGTATGAAACTTTTTATAATATCTTCTTTAGAATTAAAATTACGATAAAAAGAAATTCTTCCAACCCCTGCTTTATTTGTTATTTCTGTAATAGATATATCTTCATAATTATTTTTTTCCATAAGTAAAAATAATGCTTCTATTATGTAAATATTTACAGTATTTTTTCTTTTCTTTTTCATGATACAAATCTCCAATCTTTGTTTCATTTGTTTTTGCATACATTGTAACATAAAGTTATAAATGATACAATTGTATCATAAAGAGTGGAGGAGTAATGAAAAGAGTGTTAAAATTTATTGGGATTATTTTTTTAATTATAGTGATAGTTATTGTTGTATTATTTTTAATTGCTGCTAATATGCAAAAAGCTCCTAGGGAGTATTGGAAGAATATTAAGAGTGAATTTCCTATTGAAAAAAATATAATAAACTTGGAAGGTATGAAGTTGATAAGAAAGAATATGATGCACCTAGTGATGAGAAAGATAAGACTTCTAATCATTTTGTAGTATGGTATCCTAAAGAAAAAGGGGTATATCCTCTTATAGTTATGGTAAATGGAACAGGTGTACCTTGTGATAAATATGAAGCGGTGTTTGAACATTTTTCTAGTTTTGGATATGTTGTAATTGGAAATAATTATGGAGTGAATTGGGATGGTAAACATCCTTCTGAAACACTGGATTTTGCACTTAGTAAAGAAGAAATTGTAAGTATGATAGATACTGATAAAATTGCTATTGGAGGACATTCCCAAGGTGGTATGGGAGCATTTAATGCAGTAACTCGGTATGATAATGGTAATAAGTATAAAGTTTTATTTGCTATAAGTCCAACTAATAAAGAATTAGGAATAGCATTAAAATGGGGATTTGATTTAGATACAGATGAGGCGTATGCATATAAATTAGATGAAATTAAAATACCTACTATGTTAATTAGTGGTACTGGTAAATTTGATAGTAAAACTGTCAGTCCTTTAGTACAAATGCAGCAAGCATACGATGAATTAAGTGTGGATAAAGTTATGTTTAGAAGAAGTGATAATGTTGATCATGGAGCAATGCTATATGAAGCTAATGGATATGTTATTGCATGGCTTGATTATTATTTAAAAGAAGAGGAAGAAAATAAAAATGCATTTTATGGGGATAATGCAGAAATTAAAAATAATGATAGGTATCAAGATTTTAAATCAAAGAAATATTAAAAAAATTATTATAAATGATAATCTTTAGATTGGCTTTTTATATATAATAAAGTTTTAATATTATTATTCGTTCTAAATGCTTTCTCAATAATGTAAAATATATTATTATTTAGTATAATATATTTAAATTGTTAAATGAAAGGTAATATTATATGAGTAATAAACATGATGAACAAATAATGAAGATAAAAAAAGAATTCCAAGATACAAGTGAAATATTAAATGCTATATGTGATGAAAATAGACAAAAAATACTATTAGTTTTACTAGATAATTGCACTAAAGGAGGAATAAGAGTTGAAGATATTGCAAAGAGAGTAAATTTATCTAGACCTGCAGTATCTCATCATTTGAAGTTACTTAAAGATAGAAATATAGTGTCTATAAGAAAAGAAGGTACTAAAAATTTTTATCATATAACAGGTAGTAAACAAATTTTAAAATTAAAAACTCTAATTAGCAGTATTGAAGAATTTATTAAGGAAGAAGGTAAAGACATATGAAAAGTTTAATTGTGTATTGTTCATACGAAGGTAATACTGAACAATTAGCAAATTATATAAAAGAAGAGATAGGTGCAGATATTTTAAAATTGGTTGTAGAAAAAGAGAAGAAAATAAAAAGTCTTTTTAGGTTTATCTGGGGTGGAATACAAGTATATATGACAAAAGAGCCTAAACTAAGAGAGTATAATGTTGATTTATCTAAATATGATAATATTATTATTGGAAGGCCATGTTGGTTTGAAACTTTTGCACCACCAATAAGAACATTTTTATCTAATAATAAGTTAAAAAATAAGAATATATATTTGTTTGTCATGGTGGAAACTTAAGAAATACATGGAAAGATTATGAAAATAATTTAAAAGGTAATAATATAGTATCTAAATTAGATTTAGTTTATCCAATAAAAAATGGTATTGAAAAATCTAGGGAAAAAGTGAATAATTGGATAAAAGGTAGTTTAATAAAATAGTATATATATTTAAAGCTTTACAGCAACTCTACGATTCGTTTGGTGTATTTTAACTAATTAAGTAATATAATTGTTGTTGAAAGGAGGCCATTATGAATCAAGAAAAGATAGGAAGATTTATATCTATTCTTCGTAAAGAAAAAAATATGACACAAGAAGAACTTGCAGAAAAAATAGGCGTTACTGATAGAGCTATTTCAAAATGGGAAAATGGTAGGGGGATGCCTGATTTATCTTTAATGCAACCATTATGTGAAGAGTTAGGAATAACGATAAATGAACTATTAAGTGGTGAGAAGATTAAGAGAGAAAATTATCAACAAAAGTTAGAAGAAAATATTGTTAATACAATAGATTATGCAAGAAAAAAGATAGATAGTGTGAATAAGAAATTTAAAGTTCTATCATTAGTTACGTTATTTATTGTAATTTTAATTACTTTATTTTGTATAAATGTAAGTAGAATGAGAAATAACAAGCCAGTATTTTTTAGTACTTGGGGTTATAAGTATGCACTAGCTATAGATTTACATGAAGAAGAAATTGAAATTGCAATAACAGATTATTTGACAAATAAGATGGATAGTGAACCTAAGCATTACAATGATGAAAAAGGTTTTGTAAGTTTTAGAACTTATCTTATAGAAGAAAATAACAAGAAACTTCATAATATTTATGCATGGGTACTTATGGAAAAATATTATAAAGAAGAAGATATAAAAAAAGATAGTACTTTTTCTATACCTTATAAATTTGTAGTTGAGTTTATTGATGATGAGTATGTAGTTACTGATTCAAGAACACCAAGAGATGGAAGTTATTATGAAGATGATATGAAAAATATATTTCCAAAAAGTGTAAGAGATGATATGAAAGATGTGTATGAAGATGGAACAATAGAACGTTTAAAGTTGGATATAAATAGGCAAAAAGAGTTATATTTTAGTAGATAATAAAATGTTTTTAAGAGGTTATCGTAAATGGTG
>CALVQZ010000123.1 GCA_944358275.1 uncultured Bacilli bacterium | reverse complement strand
AAAATAAATAGATGGAAAAAAATTGTTAAAGAAGCATCAGAACAATCTCATAGATGTGATACCCCCAAAATACGCGATATTATTGGGTTGAAAGACTTAGTAGATGTAAATTCTGATGTAAAAATTTTATGTAATACTAATGAAATGTCGAAAAATATAAAAAAAGTATTACAAGATAGCAAAAAAAGTGGTACAATGTTAATAGTAGTTGGACCTGAGGGTGGATTTAGTGACACTGAGGTGGATTTTTTGTCCAATAATGGGTTTATAAGTGTTACTTTAGGTGAAAATATTTTAAGAGCAGAAACAGTTCCACTATATTTACTAAGTATAGTAAATTATGAGTTTATGAGGTGAAGATATGTTATCAAATATTTCTAATTATTTTATGAGTTTAAATAGTACTGGACAAGCATTATTTGTAGTAGGAGTATTACTAATAATTACTTTTATAGTGTTGCTTGTTGTTGTTTTAAAACCTGAGAAGAATAAGGTTAAGAAGATATATTCTGAAAATCCAATTACAGATAAAGAGAATATATTCGAAGAAAAGATGAAAGATGTAGATAATATAGGTATCGATGATATAAATATAGATAATGCTAGAACACGCAATTTAAAAAGTATAGTAGATGAATTAAAGCATTTAGAAAGTAAACCAGCACCTACTGTAATGGAAAAAATAGAAAAATATGAAGATGAACAAGAAGATACTGCAATAATAAGTGTAGAAGAACTATTAAAAGTAAATAAAAACACATATAGAAGTATAGAGGATACACAAGTATATAATAAACCACTTGTTACTAAAAAAATAGAAGATGAGTATTTGTTTGATGAAGATGTTCCAGTAGTAAAAAAAGAAGTAGTTGAAGAGAAAAAGTATACTCCACAAAGGGAAATATTTTCATCAGTGTTTGCTAGTACTACTCAAGAAAAGCAAGAAGATAATAATGAAGCATTTTTAAATTCATTAAAAGAGTTTAGAAGTAACCTATAGGTTGCTTTTTTTATTGGTATGAGTTATAATCACTGCATTGAAGAGGTGTTTTAAATGAAAGTATCTTTTTATACACTTGGTTGTAAAGTTAATTTGTATGAAACAGAAGTAGTAATGAGTAAATTTAAAAATAAAGGTTATGAGATAGTAGACTTTAGTGATAAAGCTGATATAGTAGTAATAAATACATGTACTGTAACTAATACTAGTGATAAGAAAAGTAGAAATATAATAAGGCAAGCAGTTAAAAATAATCCTGATGCTATAATAATAGTTATGGGGTGTTATACTCAAGTAAGAAGTGAAGATATTAAAAATATAGATGGAGTTAATATAATTATAGGAAATACTAATAAATCAAAAATAGTTGAGTTAGTAGAAGAATATATAAAGACAAAAGAAAATAAAGTTTTAGTTGAAAATATAATGAATACAAGTTTTGAATCAATGACAATCGATTCATTTGAAACAAAAACAAGAGCATTTGTAAAGATACAAGATGGATGTAATAATTATTGCGCTTATTGCATAATTCCTTATGCTAGAGGAAATATAAGGAGTAAAGAAAAAGAAGATGTTATAAAGGAAGTAAATTATCTTGTAGAGAATGGTTATAAAGAAGTAGTACTTACTGGTATTCACACAGGACATTATGGTAAAGAAAGATATGATTATGATTTTAGTGATTTATTAAATGAATTATGTAAAATAGATAATTTATTAAGACTTAGAATTTCATCGATAGAAATTACAGAGTTAGATGATAAATTCTTAGAAACATTAAAGAACAATAAAAAAATAGTAGATCATTTGCATATACCTTTACAATCAGGTTGTGATAAGACACTTAAAGAAATGAATAGGAAGTATGATACTTCTTATTATATAAATAAAATAAATAAAATAAGGAAGATAAGAAAGGATATATCTATAACAACAGATTTAATAGTAGGGTTTCCTAATGAAACAGATGAAGATTTTAATAAAACATATAATTTTATAAAGAAAGTAAATTTTTCTAAAATACATGTATTTCCATATTCTAGAAGAAAAAATACTAAAGCAGATTTAATGGAAAATCAGGTGCCTGAAAATATAAAAAAAGAAAGAGTAAAAAAAATATTAGAGTTATCTAAAGAATTAGAATTAAATTATATGAAACAATTTTTAAATAAAGAGTTAGAAATATTAGTAGAAAAATGTGAAGATAATATTGTATTTGGACATACCCCTAATTATATTGGAGTAAAGGGGAAAGGTACTATTAAAGATGTTAACAAAATAATAACTGTAAGACCTAAAAGAATAGAATATCCTATAATGGAAGAAATTGAATAAGTGGAAAATGTATAAAATAGCCTTTAAATGTCAAAATTTTGTGACATAATGATAATGAGATGCTATAATGACTAGACTTAAAAGAAAAATAGATAGTTTTTTAATTGAATGAAAAAACAATAAAAAAATTACCACTAATTGTAAAAGGGGTAAGACAGATAGGAAAAACTGACGCTATTGAAAATTTTGCTAAAAACAGATATAAAAATTTTATTGAAATTAACTTTGCTTTACAAAAAACAGTACAAGTTAATTTTTGATGATGGTTTTTATGTTGATAAGATTATAAAAAATATTTCTTTAATAAATCCAAGTTTAAAATTTATTCAGGGCGAGACTTTAATATTTTTTGAAGAACTATAGGATTGTATAAATGCTGAAACATCTTTAAAATCATTTAATATTGATAAAAGATATCATGTTATTTGTTTGGGTTCTCTTATTGGAATAAATTATATAAAGATATAAAATATGGAATAAAACTTTGTAATAAAAATATTGGATTTAATGGTAAGTTTTATACTTTTCCTTACTTTTTTACTAAAAAGATATTTAAAAGAAAAGAATAATTATTACCTAGTAATTTATTTACAAACATATATTTTTATGTAATAACGATTGCTAGGAGGTTATTGATATGAATGATTATTATAAGTTATTTATTAAGTTATATGAAAGAATTTTGAATGAAGAAGAAATTTATCAAATAATAGATATGGTAAAAAATAGTAAAGAA
>CALVQZ010000122.1 GCA_944358275.1 uncultured Bacilli bacterium | reverse complement strand
ATACCCTTTAGCACCATCTATAACATATCCAACACAATCAACTAATCTAATATTAGTTTCAAAATCATCTAATTTTATTTTAGCTCCATTACTAGGTACAAACGTAGGTTCAGTAGTCATAATAGTTTTACCTTGAGCACTTTGTGGAAGTTCATCCATACATTTTTTCATTTCATATTCATCAGTAATATTTGGTAGTACTAAAGATTCTATAAATTTTTTTATAAATGTAGATTTTCCAGTTCTTACAGGCCCTACAACACCTAAATAAATTTCACCATTAGTTCTACCACCAATACTTTTAATAATTTCATTTTTATCCATATAATCCCTACTTTCATTAAAAATATATGAATAACATTTCAAATTATGAAAAAAACTACATAAGTAGTTATATCATTTTATCAATATTTTTAGGAACTTTATCATTTACTATTGCATTTACAATTTTATCTTCTTGAGTCTTTGAAACATCTTTGCCCGTAATAGTACCTATTTCTTTTATTAAATCTCTAAGCACTGCTTCATCTTTTAAATTATTACCTTGTAATTTCTTTGCTAAAGAAAGTATAGTATCTTTATTCACATTAGTCTTTTGTTCAACCTTTTTATAAAAATTATCACTAAATCCCATAATACCTCCTAAAATATTATATGACTTAGTGATAAATTTGATATTATTCTCCTCTATTTTTAAATTGTAATACGATAGGTGTCCCTTCTAAATCAAATGATTCTCTTATTTTATTTTCTAAATATCTTTCGTATGAAAAATGTATTAAAGTCTTATCATTTACATGAAATAAAATCTTAGGTGGTGCTTTATCTACTTGATTAACATAATATATTTTAAGTCTTTTACCTTTATAGGAAGGTGCTGGATTTAAAGTAGAAGCTTCTCCTATTACTTCATTTAAAACACTTGTTTTAAGTATTTTATGACTATTATCGTAAGACTTAATAACTTCAGGCATTAAAGTATGAATTCTTTTTTTAGTAAGTGCTGATGTAAATACGATAGGTGCATATGGCATAAATGCAAAATGACTTCTTATCTCTTTTGTAACTAAGTTCATATCTTTTTTGCTTTTATCCCATTTATTTACTACTATTACTACAGCCTTTCCTGCTTCTATTGCATACCCTGCTATATGTTTATCTTGTTCTATAATACCTTCTTCTATATTTAATACAACTAAACAAACATCAGATCTATCTATAGCTTTTAATGCTCTTAAGACACTATATCTTTCTACATCTTCATATATTTTACCTTGTTTTCTTATACCTGCAGTATCTATTACTACAAAATCTCTTTTATTATAAGTAAAAGGAGTATCAATAGCATCTCTCGTAGTACCACTAACATTAGAAACTATACTTCGCTCTTCGTTTAATAAAGCATTTACAAGACTACTTTTACCTACATTTGGTCTTCCTATAACACAAAACTTAACTACATCTTCACCATATTCTATATCTTTTACATCTTTAAAATCTTTTACAATTTCATCTAATAAATTATATATACCACTATTATGTTCAGCACTTATTGGTATATAATGTTCAAATCCTAGCTCATAAAAATTATAAACATTATCACTTGCTACTTTAGAATCCATCTTATTTATAGCAACTATTACTTTCTTATTGCTCTTTTTAAGCATATCTTTAATAAGATAATCATTTGGACCTAAATCATCTTTACCATCTACTATAAAAACAATGACATCTGCTTCATCTATTGCAAGAGATGCCTGTACTCTTATTTCTTTATTAAAATCTTCATTGCCTAAATCTATACCACCAGTATCTATTAAATGAAACTTATAATCATTATAAGAACACATACTATAAATTCTATCTCTAGTAACTCCGGGAGTATCTTCAATAATAGATATTCTTTTACCTGCAATACGATTAAATAAAGTACTTTTACCAACATTTGGTTTTCCAACTAATGCAACAGTAGGAATCTTCATAGACAACACCTCGATGAAGATTATAGCAAAAAATAAAACAATAATCAAATAATTGTTTTACTTAACTCTTTTGCTTTTAAAGCGTTATTACCAAATAATATACTTTTTATATGTTCTAATATATAGAAAATATTACTATTTTTTATATCGATATATAATTTGTTTTTATATATATAAATAGAAGATTCCTTAAATTTTTCTTTTAAAAAATAATCATCTATTTCATATAAAAACAACGCATCTTTATAAAACTTTATATTTATATTAGTCTTTTTACTATATAGACTAAATGGATCATACTCTTTTTTTATAACTAAAATTATTCCATAATTATCATTGATATAACACTCTACATTAAAATTAGAATAAATTTCAATATCATATTTTTTCTTTAATCTTTTAATAATTTTCCCAAGACATACATCTATAGTACTCTTATCAAAAGAATAATATAACTTATTTAAATATACAATAAATTTATCATCACATACATAATCAATCTTCATACTACATAATATGTAATTTTTTAATATTTGACATAACAAAAATAAAACGATATACTTAATATGATAGGAGGAATTTAAATGGCTAAAAAGAAAGAAAATACTAATGAAAAAACACTTACAAATGGTGCTTTATCGTTAATCATATTATTTTGTGTTTTAATTGGGCTATTATGTGGATGGCTTATTGCATATCTCACATTATAAATTCCAGATAAAGACAAGAGCTTGTCTTTTTTTTATATAATAAAAAGTTGCATTTTCACACCCTTTAAATAGCAACTATTCAATATCTATAAAATCTAAATATTTTTCTATAACCTTATATACATCTTTTTTTCCATCTTTTGTAACTGATGAGAATAAAATAAGGTTATCTTCTTCTTTTAACTCTAGTGTTTTTAATATAATATTTTTATATTTTTCTCTTTGACCAAAAGATATTTTATCTATTTTAGTAGCAACAACGGTAACCTTTAAATTATAATATTTTAAATATTTATACATTAAAATATCATCTTCACTTGGTTTATGTCTAAAATCTACCAACATAAATACTTCTTTTAACTCTTTTCTTGTTGCAACATAGTCTTCTATCATTTTACCAAATTTCATTTGTGTTTTTTTATCTGCAATTGCATATCCATAACCTGGTACATCTACTAAATAGAAATCTTTATTTATCAAATAAAAATTTAATGTTTGTGTTTTACCTGGTTTACTAGATGTTCTAGCAAAGTTTTTTCTATTTATAATTGTATTAACAAAGCTACTCTTTCCAACATTACTTCTTCCTACGATTAAAAATTCAGGTAGAGAGTCTTCTGGATATTGACTTTGTCTTACTGCTGATATATATAACTCAGTACTTGTAATCTTCATAACATCACCATATACATTGTAGCAAACAAATTAAAAAAATGCAAATTAACTAAAAAAAGCAGCATATTTATTTACACTGCTATAAAACATTATTATTTAAGATTCCTTGTCCATTACTCTACTAGCAAAAGTTGTTACTAATTCGTACAATAAAGAAGAATCAGTTATTTTTCTAACCTTATTACTTTCACTATCATAAACCATTATTTTTACATTTTGAGTTATTTCATCTTTAACACTGTCTATTTCACCAATCATAATAAAGTTCTTATTATTATTCATTATACTATCTAGTACATAATATTCTTTATCATCATCTAATTTAATTATAGTATCTTCTTTTATCATCTAGTTCTCCCTTTCTCTTCATACTCTTTATCTTCTTCTTTAGAAACACCTATATTCATAATAGTCTCAACAACTTTACCTATTCCTCTTTGAAAGTTGTTCTTAGGGATAAAACGCCCATTTTTAATATCAGAAGCAAAATATAAATATCCTATTACACTTGCTATTCCTCCTACTGTGCCAAGCACATTAAATGCTACTATTACAATGGCAGTTTTAATAAAGAAATTTATGATTTTTCTCTTTCCTTTTTTTAACTTTTCTATTCTCTCAGGAGAAGCATTTACTATTCTTACACTACTATCCTTCTCTTCTTTAGTAATTCTTTCTGCTTCTTTTTGATATTCTTCTTCAGTACTAGGCATATCATCAAATGAAATTGGTGGTACTACTAGTTTTTTTTTCTGCTCATCACTTAATGTGCTGGTAGCCTCATTAACATCTTCATTATCACTCAATGCGCCAGTAACCTCATTAGCATCTTCTTCAATTCGCTCTGGTGCCTTAAATTCAGGTACTTTTTCACCAGTTACATCTTCTTTTTTTCCTGTGGTAATATTTATATCATAGGTATCTAATGGCTCAACTATAGGTCTAGGAGGCACTACAAATGGTTTTTTACTATCTAAATCCAATGGTTCAGGTTGTTTTAAAAAATTATCATCCTTTTTTCTCATGTCAATACTCGTATTGCTAGTTATATTATTGTTTTCTTTATTTGGTAAAATTGATTTTTTTGCTGATTTATAATAATCATATATTTTATCTTTACCAAGTAATTTTTCCTCCAATTCAAAAAGTTTATTTACTCTAGCATCATCTATAAAATTAACTACATCACCATATTTAAGTTCCTCTTCATCTAATTTTATAGCGGATAAAATTTCTCTTTTTTCTTCAATTGAATATTCTTTCGGCATTGTAGTTCTTTCTATAAAATCTTCAATAACAGCATCTTCAACACCCATACTTTTAGCATATAATCTTACTCTTTTTGAAAAAACATCTTTTGACCAAGTATTATTTTCATATAATTCTTTTGCTAAGTCTAAATACGCATCACTATTCATATAAACACCTCTATTTAAAATAATATCATAAATAGCACTTAAAGTCAATTTAGTGTTATATTCAAGAGTTTTTTCGACTAAAATGTAATAGGAAGTGAATTATGTTTGAATTTTTTGTTAATTTTATAAGAAATATGCTTTTAACTGGAGCATATCAAAATCAAGTATTTAAAGATCCTTTACCAAAAGAAGAAGAAGAATTTCATATTAAAAAGATGCTTGAAGGAGATATGAAATCAAGAGAAATTTTAATTGAACACAACATTAGGTTAGTTGCACATATAGTAAAAAAATATGGAGAAAAAGGTGATGCTTTAGATGATTTAATCAGTATTGGTACTATAGGTCTTATTAAAGGCATCGATAGTTTTTCTAAAAGTAATGGTGCTAAACTTACAACATATTGTGCAAGATGCATAGATAATGAAATACTTATGCATTATAGAAATAGTAAAAAATATAGTAAGAATATTAGTTTAGATGAATCTATTGGTTTTGATAAAGAGGGAAATGAAATCACTATAGTAGATATTCTTAAAACGCCTAGTCCTGATTTTGTATCTGATATTACAACAAAAGATGATATTAAAAAACTAAATAAGTATATGGATGTTTTAACTGAACGTGAAAGAAAAATAATTGAAAAAAGATATGGTTTAAATGGTAATGAAGAAATAACTCAAAAATGTATTGCAAAAGAATTGAAAATTAGCAGAAGCTATGTATCTAGAATAGAAAAAAGAGCATTAACAAAATTATTAAGAGAATTTATAAGGAATAATCAAAAATAAAATAGATGTTCATCATCTATTTTTATACTAATTTTACTAATATTTCATTAGACTTATATATCCATTCTTCTGATATATAAATATAATTTTCATCTTCTTTAAGCATATTTTTATGAAGTAAATCATTTATATTATTAACTTCATAAATACTCATATTAAACTTTTCTTTAAATTCTTTTTTATTGATACCTCTTATTTTTCTAAAACCCAATATAAGTTCATATTTAAGTTTATCTTCGAAAGTAACTTTAGTTATATTGTCTACAAAATTATGTGAAATATATTTATTAAAGTTTCTTGTATTATCATATCTATAATTTTCTAAATAACCTGATGCGGACAGTCCAAAACCATAGTAATAATCATTATTCCAATAAACTAAGTTGTGCTTAGATTCATATCCTGCTTTAGCATAATTACTTATTTCGTAGTGAATATAATCTCTATTTGTAAGTCTTTTTTCAATATATTTATACATTTCATAATCTAAATCTTCATCTATTGGTTTAATTTTATTTATATAAAACTTGGTATGAGGTTCTATCATCAATGAATAGCATGAAATATGTGTTACATTTAACTTTAAAAAGTTATCTAAATCTACTGCTAATTCAGAAAGAGAGGAAGAAGGTAGTGCATACATTAAATCTACATTTATATTTTCAAAACCTATCATTTTAGCCATATTTATTTTTTCAAATACTTCTTCTTTAGCATGACTTCTATTTAACATTTTTAAGTATTTTTCATTAAATGTTTGTATTCCTATACTTAGCCTATTAACATTATTTTTCTTAAATAATATAAGTTTTTCATTAGTTAATGACTCTATATTACATTCTATAGTAAATTCTTCTAATGCACTTAAATTTAATAGATTAACTATTTCAAATAATCTATTTAATTCATCAACAGAAAGCATAGAAGGAGTACCTCCACCAATATATAAAGTTCTTATCTTTTCACCTTTATAAAATGTCTTTATCTCATTTTCTAAACTATTCAAATATTCAGCTGTCCACTCTTTATTGTATTTTATTTTACAAAAATCACAGTAAGAACATATATTATCACAAAAAGGAATATGAATATAAGCTGACTTCATAATCTCACACCCTTTACTTAATTTATTTACTTAATTATAACAAAATTCGTCTTTTTTTTAAATATATTTTATAAATTTGAATCAATCTTTTCATCTACAGATAACACAGAAAGAAATGCTTCTTGTGGTATTTCAACTTTACCTACTACTTTCATTCTCTTTTTACCTTCTTTTTGTTTTTCTAATAATTTTCTTTTTCTTGTTATATCTCCGCCATAACATTTTGCAAGTACATTTTTTCTCATTGCTTTTATATCACTTCTTGCTATTACTTTATTTCCAATAGTAGCTTGAATAGGAACTTCAAACATTTGTCTAGGTATAATTTTCTTTAAATTTTCTACTATCACTTTTCCTCTTTTATAAGCAAAATCTTTGTGCACTATTATACTTAATGCATCTACTGCCTCTCCATTTAAAAGAATATCCATTTTCACTAAATCGCTAGCTTTATTACCTATAAATTCATAATCAAATGAAGCATATCCTTTTGTATATGACTTTAATTTATCAAAAAAATCATATACAATTTCAGAAAGAGGTATTTCATAATGAATATCTACTCTAGTTGGATCTATATAATCCATATTTATAAATGTACCTCTTTTATTTTGACATAATTCCATAACTGAACCAACATAAATAGTAGGTACAAAAATATTTGTTTTAATGTATGGCTCTTTAATTTCTTTTATCAATGTTCTATCAGGAAGTTTAGTTGGATTTTCAATTAAAGAAACAGTACCATTAGAAAGAGTTACTTCGTATACTACACTTGGACTTGTTGCAATTAAATCTATACCAAATTCTCTTTCTATTCTCTCTTCTATAACATCCATATGAAGCATTCCTAAAAAACCACATCTAAAACCAAAACCTAGTGCTTTTGATGTTTCAGGTTCAAAAGTAAGAGATGCATCGTTTAGTTTTAATTTTTCAAGTGCTTCTTTTAATTCTAAATATTTTTTTGAATCTATTGGATAAAGTCCACAAAATACCATAGGTTTAATTTCTTTATATCCAACTAAAGCAGGACTACTATTACTTACACTTACTATTGTATCTCCTACTTTAACATCGCTTATACTTTTAATAGATGCGGTAATATATCCTACATCACCACTATTTAATACATCTTTTTTAGTGGGTTTAGGAGTATTAACACCAACTTCTACTACTTCATAAACTGCACCTGTCGCATGCATTTTTATCATATCTTTAGGTTTAACACTTCCATTAAATATTCTAGTATATATTATTACACCTTTATATGAATCAAAAATACTATCAAATATTAGTGCTTGTAAATTATCATTATCATACTTTGGAGGACTTATCCTATCTATTATTGCATCTAATAATTCATCGATTCCAACACCTGTTTTAGCACTTACTAAAAGTATCTCCTCTTCTTTAAAACCAAGATTATCTATTATTTCTTTTTTTACTCTTTCAACATCAGCATTAGGTAAATCTATCTTATTTATAACTGGAATAATAGTTAAATTATGAGAAAGTGCTAAATAAAGGTTTGCAATAGTTTGTGCTTCAATACCTTGAGTAGCATCTACTACTAAGATAGCGCCTTCACATGCGGCTAAACTTCTTGAAACTTCATATGTAAAATCAACGTGCCCTGGAGTATCTATTAAATGTAGTAAATAATCTTTATATTTAAGTTCAACTGCATTTAATTTAATAGTTATACCTCTTTCTCTTTCTAAGTCCATTGAATCTAATAATTGATCTTTCATTTCCCTTTCTGTTATTGCCCCTGTTTTTTCTAAAATTCTATCAGCAAGAGTACTTTTACCATGATCAATATGTGCAATAATACTAAAATTTCTAATGTTTTTGATATTCATAACATCACCACAACAATTATATCATACGGCAGACTTTGTCCGCAACTTAACTTGTTTATAATAAAAAAGCAAACCTACACTTGAAATAGTTTGCCAATACAGTATAATAACTGTTACGTGCTCTATTGCACAATCAAATAACCGGTCTATGCCGTAATGTAGTCTATGCTACTAAAAATATCGGAGCCTCTAGAATTATCCTTTGTTCTATGTTTACAATATGCATAACTATAGAGGGAGGTTTGCAATGAACATAATAGAACAAAATAAAGAAAAAATCAATGGGGTTTTAGAAACTTTTGACAGAATCCAAACAATTTAAATAATTTTATCACACTTTTGTAGTACCAGGTGAAGTAGAAGATTGGACATATAAATTATATGGAATTAATTGTACACTTCCTGTGGTCCAGTTGGTCCTGTAGCACCTGTTGGACCATTTTTGCCTTTTACCT
>CALVQZ010000121.1 GCA_944358275.1 uncultured Bacilli bacterium | reverse complement strand
CACATTCTTCAAATGAGTATTCTTTAATTTTTTCTTCTTTTAAATGTAATAGATACATAAATAATTTTGCTTCAATATCTACCTTGTTTTTATTTTGCCTTTTATTCATACAAAACCTCCTAATCTTTCACTAATTATTTTAACATAAAAATCATGTTTTTTATCATTTTTTCAATGATTTTATAAGAAAAATAGTGAAAAATGCCACCTAATTGCCACCCAAAGCAATATTAGACACTCACAAACCCTTATAAACAAACAAAAATGGAGCGCTATGCGCTCCTTCAGGGGGTTTTGGTTGAATTCACTCTCACATAAAACGGTAAGAGTGTGTACAAACTTATCATCTGTACAATAAAATAATAATATATTGTCCTTACTTTGTCAATAACATTTATAACAATACTCAAAAAAATTTTATTTAAAGAATAAATCAACTGTAAATAACTGAATAATAACAAATATTTTACTATTAAATTTCTTGTATAACAGTTATTATCATAGGCTTACATTCTGTTTCTAAATACAAATATTTACCGACTTCTTCTCTAATGCTATTTTTAATTTTATTGTATTCTACATAATTATTGCTAGTATTTTCCAATATTTTTTCTAATGATATTCTTTCTATCTCACTAATCAAATCAGCACTATCCTTGACGTACACAAACCCTCTTGTAAGTATTGATGGCCCCGCTAAAACTTGTTTAGATTTCTTATCTAATGTAGCACATACTACTACTATTCCATTATCGCTAAGCATTTCTCTATCTTTAAGTACTAACTCTCCAATATCCTCACTAGATGTACCATCAATCATTATATCACTAACTTCAATATGTTCATTATTCGCCACTAATTTACCATCAAGAAATGTAACAACATCTCCATTTTGTTTTAAAAGAATATTTTCTTTAGGTATTCCCAATTTATATGCAATATCCGCATTAGCAACTTGATGCCTATATTCACCTATTATTGGCATATAGTATTTTGGATTTATTAAATCTAGCATAAGCATTAAATCTTCAGAAGATGCATGATAGCTAATACTATTTTTAGGAAGTGTAATAACTTCTACTCCTTTTCTTGAAATTTCATCCATTATTCTAACTGCATTTTTTTCAACAGAATCAGTTATTGAATCCAAGAAAAATACTGTATCACTTGGTTTTAATCTTATATATTTATCATACCCATTGACAATTCTTTCTAAATTAGAAAAAGGTCTTTCATTATCGGTTGCTGTCAATATAACTGCATCTCTATCATCAAGATTTGTTAAATCACCAATTTGCTCTTTGCTTATAAATAAATATTTGTTTTCAAGAAGATATTTTACAGTACTTTGAAGAGATTTACCCATTATTATTATTTTTCTATGTGTCTTAGATACTTCTTCAAACAATTCTTGAACTCGACCCACATTGTTTGAAAAAATATTAAATATTATCCTATTTTCTCTTCTTATTAGCGCTTCTTTAATTACACCTGCTACTCTATGATTTGGGCTTGTATAACCTTTTTTATCGGCATACAATGACTCACTCATAAGGCATAAAACACCTTGTTTCCCAACGTATGCTAATTTGCCTATATCTGTTTTAAATGCACCTCTCATTGTTGGATCAAACACAAAATTACCAGTATATACGATTGCACCATCTTCTGTATTCATTACATAACCAACATTATCTGGCACAGAATGTGTTAATCCAATTGGAAAAATACTTACACTACCAAAATTTATCTTTTTATGAGCAGAAATTTCTACTAAATTAGCATCTTTAATTCCTGCTTCTATTAACATTCTCCTTATAAAATCAATAGTAAATTTAGACCCAAATACTTTTATATTAGGCACATCTACTAATATATTTTTTAATGCACCAATTTGTTCTGTATGCGCATGGGATATGAATATTCCTTTTACCTTTCTTATATTTTTCTTTATGTAATTATAATCTGGAATAATATAATCTACTCCCAACAACTTATCATCAGCATATTTAAGCCCTGCATCAAATACAAATATATCTTCATTTACTTCTACTATATACATATTTTTTGAGTTTTCATTTAATCCACCCAAACTAAAAATTTTTATCTTACTCACAATATAACCTCCTCTTTAATAGTTTGAAAAGACAATGCTTGTACATTATATCAAATTTAAAGAGAAATTGCAACGACTAACAAATTTTATAACCATTAAACCTTAAATTTAATTTGAATTTCCGTTTTCTTTATAAAAACTGAAATAAGTCTTGTTATAATATACTTAATGTTTCCTTGCTGTAAGGAGGTATTTTAAATGAAAAATTGGAAACATTTAACATTTGAACAAAGAAAGGTAATTTCTTCTGGTATATCACACGGATATAAATTAAAAGATATTGGAGAAAATTTATTAGTTGATCCAACTAGTGTATCAAAAGAAGTTAAAAGAAATAGAATTGAAGTTTCTATTGGCTTAAAAAATAGTTGTAAAAGAACTGAAAGATGGCCTTATGTTTGTACAGGTTGTAAAAATAGATATAATAATTGCCCATATACAAAATACAAATATGATGCTTCTAAGGCTCAAGAAAAAGCTGACACTAATTTAGTCAATTCACGAAGAGGCATAGATGTTGATGATGAAGAATTTAAACAACTAGATAAAATTATCAAAGATGGTGTTGGAGAAAATAAATCCATATATCAAATTAAAATTGAAAATAATGATACTATAAAAAAATCTGTTTCTACTTTATATGGTTACATCAATAAAGGTTATTTAACTACTAAAAGAATTGATTTACCTTATGCTGTCACTTATAAAAAAAGAAAGCATAATAAAAAGTATGAATATTCTGAAAATAAAACTATTGACAGAACAGGTCATACTTATCTTGATTATCTTGCTTTCATACATAAGAATCCCGGAATTTATGTTTGGCAACTTGATTTCCTTGGTGCTATAAAAACAGATAACAAGAATATTTTAACATTTATTCTACCAGATTTGCAATTCACTTTATTAAATATTATTTCGAATCCAAATTCAAAGAAAGTTGTAGATTTTTTTGATGAATTAGAAGAAAAACTTGGAATAGATACATTCAAAGAATTAATTCCAACTATTTTAACTGATAGAGATCCATATTTTTCTGATATAAATGGCATATGATATAAAAAAATAACTGGTGAAGAAATATGTAAGTTATTCTTTTGTGATCCATATGTATCAAATCAAAAACCTAATGTTGAAAATATGAACAAACAAATTAGATTGTTTTTTCCAAAAGGTAAATCAGTAGACAAATATTCAAAAGTTGATATAAAAAATATCAATAAAACTATACTTAATAAACCTTTACGCTCTTTAGATGGCAACACGCCAAAGGAAGCATTTATCAAAGTATTTGATGAAGATATATTCAACGAATTATTCTAAATATTGTCAATGGCGAACGAAGTGAGTTCATCTTGACCATTGACAATAATAAGTTAATTTATAATATTTATACAAATAAAGTTATTCTTTATTTGTTATCAATAAAGTAAGTTTTTAAAATGCAAGGAAACATAAAAAACTGAAATAAGTCTTAAAAACTGAAATAACCTCCGTAATTTTAGTATGCAAAAATTTACTTTTCTTTGATTAAAATTATAGACTTATTTCCGTTTTACAATGTATTTTTCGGGAATAAGTCTTGTAATTTAACTAATCATTTTAAAAACGGAATTTAGTCTAAAAATTTGCGTTTATAACCATTAAATAATTTACTCTACTTAAATATATAATTACTTCTTGCACTTATCTTCACTTAAAAGTTCCTCTAAATAAACTATGTTATATCCTTTCTTTAATAGAAAATCTTTTATTTCATTTAATTTATGTATACTATTTTCATCAAAATATATTATATTTCCATTTGTTATAGATTCTTTAATCTTATATGTGTTTATACTTGTTACAACTAATTTAGGACTTATCGTATGCATTTTATTTCTTGCGCATAAAAGAAGATTATCGTCGTTTCTATCTATATTTAAACAATACTTAGGTCTATTATAATTATCTTCTATAACATCATTTATCCATTCTATTGTTACATCATCATATTTTAAATTATTTCCACCATTATATATTCTTTTATTTTGAGAAATATCTATTTTTCCATTTGTGAGAATACTGCTATCTAAAAATACATTTAGTTTTACATCTACTATGTTATTGACTAAATCTATATTATCTTTTATATATACAACTATTGAAACATTTCTTTCTTTTGTATTTCCATTTGATATATATTTATCAAAAATATTTGTTATTGTTATTTCTGGTATTATGTCTTTATATTTCAACATTTTGTCTGTATATTCATTTATCTTCTTCATATTCTCATAACTCTTATCTATATCTATTTCACAACCATTCACACCAGGTATTACATCTTCATCAGTTACTATAGCATTTACACTTTCTATTTTATAATTATCACTTACATTTTTTATATTTTTCATTATTGGATCGTTACTTTTTGCTACATTAGTTATATTTTTTGTATATATAAGACTTGCACAAAAGAACAATGTAATTACTATGTACTCGATTATTTTTTTCATTAAACCACCAATAAAGTATATTAGTTAAAAAGAAAAAAAATTCTTATTCAGAATTTTTTTCATATGAATCTAATAATTTTTTATGAACATTTGGTTCAACTATATCAATCGTATTAAGTGTTAATTCGAGTGATTTTCTATATTCACCTTTGTTAAATAATATTTCTGCTTTATTAAGTCCTTCATCAATATATTGTTTTTTAGTTCTATATCTATTTCCATATATTATTGCTTTTTCTGCTAACATTGCTGATTTTATTAGTTCATTACTAGTATTATAAAACTTAAATATTAAATCTCTTGCAGTATCTACTCTAGTATTTAATACATCGATATTTATTGGTTTTCTATCTAATTCTTTATTAACTTCCCTTATAGCTTCAACTGCTTCTTTTAATTCAATGAAATATGAATCAGGCACAATAGGTAATTTATACTCTCTTATTTTGCGTTTACTTGTTTCTAGTAAACCTTTCATATCTACTAATTGTTCTCGTGCTCTTTTTTCATCTTCCTGCATATTACCAATAGAATCTATATATTCTTGTAATCTTTCTTCAACTCTAGATAATTTTAAAATCAATATTTCTAATTCTTTATTTAACCTTGTATATGGAAAACTTGTAGTTTTTGCCGCTTCACTTAATTTAGAAAAGTCTTCATCTAAAATAATAAGTTCATTACTTAACTCATCTAAAGAAGATAATTGTTCTTCAGAAAGTTTATAATTATACTTCGCATCTACTACTTTTCCATATAACTTATTCATTATTTCATTTATTTTCTTTACTTTATTTTTAAAAATTACGATAGATTCTTCATATTCTTTTCTTGCTATTTTTTCTCTTTCAAAATCAGTATACACTGAATCTGTATATTCTAAAATTGTTCTTAATTCAAATAACGCATCTTCTAGGTTTAATACCCTTATTCTAGACATAATATCAGATATCTTTTTATTTATTTCATCGATATTATACTCTATATTTAGGTAATCTAGTTGATAACCTTTTTTAAGCATATCATCATATGTAATTTTTAAATCAACAAGACGCTTTGGTATTATGGATTCTGCCATTACAAGTGAAGGTGGTATTTCATCTACAATAGTTCTTAAATGTTTAATTAGAGTATCAAGTAATTCAACTAACTTATTTGCAGATACATAATCTTGTTTTTCCATCTCACTTTCAAAATCTTGAAATCTTTTTTCAATAGTTTCTATTTGTAGTTCTACAACTTTATCTATAGGCGCAAAAGTATCTTTACTCGTTTCAAAAATTTGAACTATATCTCTAAATTCTGTTTTTAATTCTGTTATAATTACTCTATTTCTCTCTTCACTTAAAGTAATCTCTCTTATTTCTTCAAAGACTCTTTCCTTCTGCGCCTTTACTTCATATAACTTTATCTCAATATTTATCTTTTTTCTTATATAATCTTTAAAATCTTTTTGTTCAAGCAAAAAGTCTGCATCTAAAATCATATCATTGACAGAACCTTCTAGTTCTTTTTTCATACCATCGATCTCTTTTTGCCATAAATTATACTTTTCTCTAATCGATTTAGTCTTGGTAAGTGATTCTACTTTTGATAATTCTGTCATTATTCCTGAATCGATTATTTGATTTTTCTCAACATCCATATTTTGTATTTCGCTTTTGTATTTTTTCTTGCTAAAATACTCGATCAAGTTAAGAACAACAATAATACTTACTACAGCAATAATATAATATGTAATACATAAAAGCACTATATCGTTAGCCACCCTAATCACCTTCCATTATATAATCTATTCTACCACAAAATTCGACAATTTAGAATACAATTTATAAAATAATCTATAATCATAGTTTTACTAAAATGTAAGAAAAGAAAAAAACACTAAAAGTGCTTTATAAATTATTGTTCTTCAGGTTGTAACTTATTTAAAATATCTTCGATAATATTCCATTCTTTTTCAGTTTCAATTGCTCCTAAAACAGGATTTTCTTCATTTGGATCATATGTTGATGCATATACTTTTTTATTTCCTTCTTCATCTAGTGTGTTATCTGTATACACTATATAATTTTTGCCTGTTTCATCTGATTCAAATGTAAATAGAGCATTACATATAATTTTTTCTCCTTTATCGTTAAATATTTCAAATTCATTATTAAATTTTTTTTCTTCCATTTTAAATTTCTCTCCTTTTACTTTGTTTAAGATATACATATAAATGAAAAACTATAACCAATAATATTTTTCTTAATATCAAAATAAATTATTTTATATTCCAATAACCTCCATTATCTGGGCCAACTCTTTCAATTATATTATTGTCTATCAGTTTTTTTAAATTATATTTAACACCATCAGGTGTTATATCTAATTTATTTGCTAATTCATTTCTAGTAATTTTATTATTTTCTTCTATTAACTTTATTATTTTTAATTGATTGCTATTTAATTTAATTATCTCTTTAGTTTTCTGGGTAGTTTTCTGGGTAGTTTTTTCTATTGATGACTTAATACTTTTTAACATAAAATCAATAAATACATTGGCATTCCCATTTATGTGACATTGTGCAATTGAATCATAATATTCATTCTGATTTAGATAAATTTCTTCTTCTATTGGAATAAATTCAAATTTGTAATTCCAATTAGTTAAAATTAAACTTCCCCAAAACCTTGCCATTCTTCCATTACCATCGCTAAATGGATGAATATATACAAAATAATAATGGAATAATGAGGATAGTATTAACGGATGAATTTTTTTATCATTAGCATTTATAAATTCAAATAAACTTTTCATTAGTGAGGGGACAAGTAATAACTGTGGTGCTGTATATATGACTTTATTACCTTTTTTTATTTCTTCACCATGATTTCTATAATAACCATTATCATCATCAAAATATTTCATCATCAATGTATGTGCTTTTAAAAAGTCATTCTCATCCTTCCAATTATAATCGTTAATATGTTCATATAACTCATTAGCATTCTTTACTTCTTGAATTTCTTTTCTATTTCCTAAGACTATTTTCTTATCAATAATATCTTCTACTTTATCAAGTGACAATGAATTTGCTTCTATTGCTAAAGATGAATATATCGATCTAACTTTTGATTTAATTTTTAGATTTTTTTCTTAGTATTACTATTGATATTTATAGATGAAAGCATTTTTTCAATTTCCTTTATTGTTTTTTTATTTTCATCACTTACATAATAAACTATTTTTATTAAATCTATATTATCCATTTTAAGTTTCAATCCTTTTATTTTTTTCTATCTAAATAGCTTTGCAATATTACATTTGCAGCCATTTTATCAATTACTTTTTTTCTTTTTTTTCTTGAAACATCTGCAGTTATGAGGATGTTTTCTGCTACTTTTGTAGTAAGACGCTCATCTTCTAATACTATAGGTATAGAAATATTTTTTACTAATTCATCTTTAAAAGAAAGTATCATATTACCTCTTTCTCCTATAGTATTATTCATATTCTTAGGTATACCAAGAACTATAGTTTCAACTTTTTTTTCTTCTATTATCTTTTTTATTTCTTCTATTAAATAATTAAAATTATTATCGTGTTTTAACACTACAAGTGGTGTTGATATAGTTCCTGTTATATCACTTATAGATATTCCTAGTGTCTTTGTACCTAAATCAAGGCCTAAATATCTCATAACTCACCTATTTTATTTTTTACATTTTCAAGTATCTCATCTACATAAGTGATATCAGTTCCTCCCCCTTGTCCAAAGAAAGGCGAACCTCCTCCATTACCATTTGATTTAATACTTGCATATTTTATTAAATCACCAGCTTTAATTTCACAATTTGATTTACATATGTAATTAACATTATTACCTTTAACATTAGCAACAAATACTATACCTTTTGATATTTTATTAAATGCATTATCTATTAAAGTTTTAAGAATAGACATATCGTAGTTTTCTACTTTCTTTACAATTACTTCTAAATCGTTAATTTTATCAATTACATTTAACTCAGTATTTGATTTAACGAGTACTTCTTCTTTTCTTACATTATATTCTTTCTCTAATTTCTTAACTTTTTCTCTTACCATAGATACTTCTTTTTTATTATATATTACATCTTTATAACTAGTTGGTGCTGTATTATCTATTGAAATATCAAAGTCTAAATTTATACCTAATTCATGTGCATCATCTATAATGTTTTTTGCTTTATTAAGTAATTTTATCATTTCATCATTATATGGTTTAATTATTTTAAATAATTCTCTTTCAATACACATATCAGTAGTAGCTTCTATTCTATATACATTAGCGCCTTTTGATTCAACTGACATTACTGCAAATCTTTTTATGTCACCGACATTTCTTACATGAGTTCCACCACACAATTCAACTGAATTATAAAGAGTTACTACTCTTACTTCATCATCATATTTCTCATCAAATTGATGAACCGCACCACTTTTTTTAGCGTCTTCTAATTTCATTATTTCAGTTTTAGCACTCACACCTGTTAAAATCTTTTCATTAACGAGATTTTCTATCATAACGACATCTTCATCTTTTATTTTATTTGGATAAGTAAAGTCAAATCTAAGACTATATTCATCTACTTTAGAACCTGCTTGCATTACTTCATAATCCAATGCTTCTTTTAATGCTTGATGTAATAAATGCGTAGCACTATGATTTTTTTCTATCGATTCACGCTTTTTAACATTTATTCTTGCAGTTACTTTATCGTGTAATTTAATAATTCCATCTTCTACATTTACTATATGTACATGTTGCTTGTTTGGAGATGTTATCATATCTATTACTTCTGCTTTTAGTGTTTCGTTAAATATATATCCAACATCTGATACTTGACCACCCATTTCAGCATAAAATGGTGTTTCTTTTAATATTACATAACCTTCATCAGAAAGTTCATTTACAAATTTATCACCTTTAATAAGTGCGATTACTTCTGTTTCAGTTTGATAATCTTCGTATCCTGTGAATTTACTTTCTTCTTTAAAACTTAATAGAGCTTCATTTTGTATATTCATACTTGCTTCATCGCGTCTTCCTGCTCTTGCCATTTCCTTTTGCATTTTCATACATTCATCAAACTCATCTTTATCTACTGTATATCCTTTTTCTTCTAAATACTCTAAAGTAAGCTCAAAAGGAAAACCATATGTGTCATATAATTTAAATGCATCTTTTCCAGATAGTTTACCTTTACTATTTTCAAGCATTTCATTTAATTTTTTCTCACCTGATGATAATGTTTTTGCAAATAATTCTTCTTCTTTATTTATTATTTCTTTTATATTATCTTCATTTTTTACTAATTCAGGATAGTACTCTTTCATAGTCTCTATCACAGAAGGTACAAGTTCAGCCATAAATTTACCTTCAATACCTAAGTTATGACCAAACCTTACTGCTCTTCTTAATAATCTTCTTATTACATAACCTCTTCCTTCATTTGAGAAAATCGCACCATCAGAAATAGCAAATGTAAGAGTTCTAATATGATCTGCAATAATTCTAAATTCTCTTTTATTCTCATACTTTTTATTGCTCAACTCTTCTATTTTAGAAATAATTTTAGTAAATAAATCAGTATCATAACTAGATTCTACACCTTGAAGTATACATGTCATTCTTTCAAGTCCCATACCTGTATCTATATTCTTACTAGGAAGTTCTTTATAATCTTCTCTTGCTACACCCTCTTTTGAATTAAATTGACTAAAAACATTGTTCCATATTTCTACATATCTACTATTATCTATTTCTTCCTGTAAAAGCCTTATTCCTAAATTCTCTTCATCATATTTAGTTCCTCTATCATAGAAAATTTCTGAATCTGGCCCACATGGGCCTTCTCCTATTTCCCAAAAATTAGTATCTAATCTTACTATATGTGAAGGACTAACACCTAAAGATACCCATTTATTATACGCAGTATCATCATCTTTATAAACTGTAAAATAAAGTTTATCTTTAGGAAATGCAAAATAATTATCATGGGTTAATAATTCATAAGCCATCTCTATTGCTTCTTCTTTAAAATAATCGCCTATAGAAAAATTACCTAACATTTCAAAAAATGTATGATGAGTATTGTCTCCAACACTTTCAATATCATTAGTTCTAATACATTTTTGACAACTTGTTAATCTTTTGTTTACAGGTATCATACTTCCATCAAAATATTTTTTTAATGGTGTAACACCTGCATTATTCCATAAAAGAGTTGGATCATTTAAAACAAGAAGTGAGGCACTTGGCATAATAGTATGTCCTCTTTCTTTAAAAAAATGTAAGTATGTATCTCTTATTTCATTACTTGTCATGTATCTCATTCTCTCACCTCAAAATCTTCTATACTTCCATTTTCATTAACTATCTTAGTAACCATTTCTTCAGCACTCTTTATTTTATCTTCACATACCTTTACTAACTTAATAGCATCACTATACTTTTTTATAGCATCATCTAAATTAACTTCCCCACTTTCTAATTCCTTTACAATACTTTCTAATTCTTCTAAATTTTCTTCAAATGATTTTTTCATACTACCTCCTCAAAATTAGTTACTTTTGTAACAAGTGCATCAACTACACCATCTTTTAATCTCACATTTATTTTATCATCTGTTTTTATATCTTTGATATTTTCAATAGTTTTTTCTTCTTTCTTTACTATAGCATAACCTCTTTTTAATGAAGAAAGAGGATTTAATAATTCTAATTTATTTATGTTTGTTTCAATTAAATTAACATACTTTTCATATATTATACTTGGTTTTTCAAAAATATGTTTACTTTTTATTTTAAATAGTTCTAATTTTTTATTATTTACTATTTCATTAAATTCATTCATAAGTTTTACTTTATTTAAATTTAGCATTTGAAACTTTATCTTATACATATTCATAGGATTTGATAGAACACTTGTAGATGTTATCTTTTCTAATAACCTTTTGTACTCATTTATTTTATTAAATAAAGTTTTATTCATTCTTTCATAAAGAGAATCTATATTCATAGATATATCCATTATGTTTGGTACAGCAAGTTCTGCTGCTGCTGTTGGAGTTGCTGCTCTTTTATCTGCTACATAATCTATAATAGTAAAGTCAACTTCATGTCCTACTGCACTTATTACAGGAATCTTTGAATTATAAACTGCTCGAGCGACAATTTCTTCATTATAAGCCCATAAATCTTCTATAGAGCCTCCCCCTCTACCTACTATAAGTGTATCTATTTTTTCATCAAAGTTATTTGCTGCCTCTATTTTCTTTACTATATCTTCTTTTGCAGATATTCCTTGTACTAAAGATGGAAATAATATTATTTTACATAAAGGATATCTTCTTTTTATAGTAGTAATTATATCTCTAATAGCAGCGCCTGTACTTGCAGTTACTACACCTACTACTTTTGGATATTTAGGTATTTTCTTTTTATGTGATTCATCAAATAAACCTTCTTTATATAACTTATCTTTAAGTTCTAAAAACTTCTTATATAAATCACCACTACCATTTAATTCCATAGATTCAATATAGATTTGATAATTTCCATTAGCTTCATATACAGTTATCTTACCTACTACATTAACCATATCTCCATCTTTAAAATTAGTCCCAACTTTACTTGCAACGCTCCTAAACATAACAGCAGAAATCCTACTATTTTCATCTTTAATAGTAAAATAACAATGTCCACTAGGCATCTGTACTTTAAAATTTGATATTTCTCCTTTTAGAAAAACTTTATTAAAAAAAGGACTAGAATCAAACTTTAATTTAATAATTCTATTTAATTCTGAAATTGATAAATATTTAATATCTTCTTGCATAGTCATCACTCTTTGATTATATCATTTATATGATAAGATGTAAATTAGTCTTAAGTTTAAGATTGTACTCATTATCCATATAAATGTTTAATTTTACTTTTTTATCTTTCTATTTTTTCTATATTATCTAAAATAATTTGATATTTTGACATTCTTTTTTCAATCTTTCCTATTATAAGTGCTATATCGTTTCTTTCTATATCGTTTATCATAGTATATTTGTTAGGAAATACAATAACATCTATATCATCAAACTCATCACTAACACTCATTATTGCCATCTTCTCATTTTTTTTAGTATTTACTTCTATTATTCTATTTATATAGACTACTACTCTTACTCTTTTATCAAAATACTCTTTTATTTGATTTGTATCTATTATATCTTTATATTTTGCTTTATATTTTGAAACAGGGTGATTTGATAGATAAAATCCTAAAATATCTCTTTCTCTTTTTGTAAGTTCTTCACTACTAAATTCTTCTTCTTCTTTTAAGATAGGTCTTTCTATAAGTGATTCATCTAAATCTTTTACTAAATTAGCATAATTTATAGCAATATCTAAATTAGTATGAAGTGTTTTATGATTTAAATTAAATTCACTAAATGCATCTGCATCTATCAAACTTTCTATAGTCTTTTTATTTATAGATTTTCCATATGCTCTTTTTATAAAGTCTATAAAGTCTATAAATAATCCATTATTTGTTCTCTCATTTACAATTTCTCTACAGGCAATACTTCCAACATTTCTAATACTTGCTAGTGAAAATCTTATACTTTTATCTTCTATTTTATATTTATATTCACTTAAGTTAATACTTGGTTTTAATATATTCAAATCCATTTTCTTACATTCATTTACATATTCTTTTGTCTTAGTGTCATTTCCTATTGAATTAGTAAGTAAACTTGACATAAAATATTGTTTATAATTTGCTTTTAAATAAGCCATCTTTATTGCAATCATACTATAGGCAACTGAATGTGATTTATTAAAACCATAATCTGCAAATTTTAATATGTAGTCATATGTTTTTATTGCTACTTCTTTTTTATATCCTCTTTCTATACTTCTTGCTATAAACTTTTCTTTTTCATTTTCAAGAATTTCTTTTTTCTTTTTACTCATTGCTCTTCTTAATACATCAGCTTCTCCATATGTATACCCAGCCATTATATTTGCTATTTCCATTATTTGTTCTTGATAAATAATTATTCCATATGTAGGTTTTAATACTTCATAAAGACTTTTATCGATATAATCTATCTTTTCTAAATTATTTTTTCTTTTAATATAACTACCTATATTTTGTGCAGGACCTGGTCTAAAAAGAGCAATTGCTGCAACTACATCATCAAAAGAATTTGGTCTTAATTTTTCTAAGAATCTTTTCATTCCAATTGATTCAAATTGAAATATCCCTGATGTTGTAACTTCTGTAAATATCTTTATAGCACTTTTATCATCTATGCTTATATCTTTAAATTCAATATGATTATTAGTATCTTTATTTATATCATTTAATATATTAAAAATCATAGTTAAATTCTTAAGTCCTAAAAGATCCATCTTTATTAGTCCAAGTTCTTCTAGGTGTTCCATAGAATATCCACTTACATAGTAATTATCATATTTTTGAAGTGGAATATATGAATCAAGTTCTAATCCACTTATTATTATTCCTGCTGCATGAAGTGATATTTGTCTTTTTAATCCTTCTAATTTAAGTGATATTTTAAATACAGTTTCTAATAATTTATCTTTTTTTAACATATTTTTTAAATCAGTATTATTAAGAGCATCTTTTAAAGACATATTTAAACCTATGTATTTTGTTAATCTATCTAATATTTTAGTATCAAGAGAAAATATTCTTCCTACATCTCTTAGCACTTGTCTTCCTGCTAGCGTTGAAAATGTAATTATTGGTACTGCACATTTTTTTCCATATTTATTTACTACATATTCAACTACTTTTTCTCTTGATTCTGATTCAAAATCTATATCTATATCTGGCATAGTTATTCTCATTGGATTTAAAAATCTTTCGAATAATAAATTATACTTTATCGGATCAACATCAGTAATTCCAAGAGAATATGCAACTAAACTACCTGCTGCACTACCTCTTCCTGGGCCTACTAAAATATTGTTTTTCTTAGAATATTTAACATAATCCCAAACTACAAGAAAATAATCGTTAAAACCCATCATGTCTATTATTTCTAGTTCATAAAGTAATCTATCATAATATCTTTTTGTTACTTTACCAGAAAATCTTTTATATAAGCCTTTTTTGCATAAATTAAGAAGATATTCTTTTGAATTATCGACATTATATTTAGGCATCAAATTCTTATTTTGAACAAATTCTATATTGCACTTATTAACTAATTCAAAAGCATTATCATAATCATATTCTTTAAAGTCAAAATAACAATTATCTTTTTCTTTAAAATCAATATTATCATTTATCTTTTTATTATTTTTAATCATATATAGATATTTTAAATACTCAATATCATTACTTTTAGTACAAAGTATTTCATTTATATATACACATTTTTTAGAATTATCTTTATCGCTTATATTTTCATATCCATAATATATATCTTCATATATATCGCATAACTTTTCATAATTATTTGTAACGCATATTAAATTTGAACTATATTTTTTTAGTATATCTTTAGTAATAATTTCATCTTGCATTATATATACAAGTCTAGTTAAGTTTTGATAACCAGAGTAATTTTTAGCATACAAAATAACAAAATAATCATCTATATTAAGTTCTAATCCAATTACTGGTTTTATATCGTTCTTTTTGCATTCTTTGTAAAATTCCATAACTCCATACATATTCGTATCAGTTATGCATAATGTATTTATACCTTTTTCTTTACAAAATAGGACTACTTTCTTAATATCATTTAATGAAGTAAGTAATGAATAACTAGTTTTAATTCTAAGTGGAATATAGTTCATAATATACCTCCATATTGATTTTATCAAATTTTATTGACTTATATCAATATTTATGGTACATTTAACAAAGGAAAAAGACAAATGAGGAGGAATAAAAAATGGCAAATGTAAAAACAGATAGAAAACCTTTATTTGGTAATTCGCGTTCTCATGCATTAAATGCTACTAAAAAGAAACAAGGTTTAAATAAACAAAAAGTTACTATAAATGGAGTAACTACAGTAACAACTGCAAGAGAAGCTAAAAAGATAAGAAAAGAAGCAAAATAGTTTGCCTCTTTTTTATTTTAAATAATACTTTTTATATTCTTCTACTATATTTTTGTTTTGATTAAATATAACTGAATAAATTAAATATTCATCCCATAATACTAATTCTTTACTATGTTTTTCATCTAATTTACTAAATCTTTTAATAAAATTTTTTAATCCTTCTAACTTTTTATTTAATTCTTTTGCTTTTTTAGATCTATGATATGGATTATTTCGATGTATATTTATGTATACAAATACAAAGAATATATATAACAACAAAAATAATTTTTATAAAACTAACTAAAAATTCACTTTCTAAATATAATTCTAATAGTACTTCAACTATAGGAAACACTACAAAAAATATATAGCTGTAAGAGCAAATAATCTTTTCATAGCTTTATTTTTTGTATAATGCTCATCTTCTACTAATAAATCTTTCTTTTTAGTATCTATAATAATATTTTTAAATAATCCATTATCACTCGATACTTTACCATTCTTTATATTTTCAATAATATGTCTTTC
>CALVQZ010000120.1 GCA_944358275.1 uncultured Bacilli bacterium | reverse complement strand
AATTTTGAATTTAAAAACTATAATATGAAAGAAATAAAAGAAATAAGAAAGTTAATAAATAATATTGTCATATGATTATACAAAACAAAAAACATCACAAACCCATATAATTACTGGGTAAAATGATGTTTTTTGCTTATTTAACTGTAAAACTCGGGTTATAGCATATTTCTAAATAAATGCATTAAACTTACTTGAATTTAGTTATCAAATGTTTTATAATAACAACATGTTTATTTCACTATGAAGAGAAGTAGTAATAAATGAACCTTTTTAAGAGAGTTAGTGGTTGGTGTAAACTAATAAGGGTAGTTTATGAATTAGGCTTGGAGTGAAATCGGTTATACCGTTATAATAAAAAGAGCATAAAATCTATGAACTAAGGTGGTACCGTTCTATTGAACCCTTAGATTATAGATTTTTTATTTTTAGGAGGATATTATGTATAATTTTAAAGAGATTGAGAAAAAATGGCAAAAGTATTGGGATGAGAATGAAAGTTTTAAAGCAGTAGATGATTTTTCTTTGAAAAAGTTTTATGGACTTGTTGAGTTTCCATATCCATCTGGTGCTGGTATGCATGTTGGTCATATAAAAGCATATAGTGGACTTGAGGTAATTTGTAGAAAGAAGAGAATGGAAGGATATAACGTGCTTTTTCCTATTGGATTCGATGCTTTTGGACTTCCTACAGAGAATTATGCGATAAAGACCAATACGCATCCTAGGGTTGTTACTGATAATAATATAAAGAAGTTTACTGAACAATTAAAAAAAGTTGGATTTTCTTTTGATTTTAGTAGAGTAGTAGATACTACTGATGAGAATTACTATAAATGGACACAGTGGATATTTATGAAAATGTTTGAAAATGGGCTTGTGTTTAGAGATAATGCTTATGTAAATTATTGCCCTAGTTGTAAGGTTGTTCTTTCTAATGAGGATAGTCAGGGTGGTAAATGCGATATTTGTCATACTGATATAGTTCAAAAGGAAAAGAAAGTTTGGTATTTAAGAATTACTGAGTATGCTGATAAGTTGTTAGAAGGATTAAAAAAAGTTGATTATTTACCTAATATTAAGTTACAACAAGAAAATTGGATTGGTAAAAGTACGGGAGCATTTGTTAATTTTGAATTAAAAGATATCGATGAAAAATTAAAAATATATACGACTAGGCCTGATACTTTGTATGGTGTAACATTTATGGTTATAGCACCAGAGCATCCACTAATAGATAAGTATAGAAATATGATATCTAATATTAGTGAAGTTGATGAGTATAAAGAAGTTTCTAAGAAGAAAACTGAGTTTGAAAGAATACAACTTGTAAAAGATAAAACAGGTGTAAGAATAAATGGAATTACAGCTATAAATCCAGTTAACAATAAAGAAATTCCTATATATACATCTGATTATGTTATGATGGGTTATGGAACAGGAGCGATTATGGCTGTTCCTGCTCATGATGATAGGGATTATGATTTTGCTAAAAAGTTTGGTATCGATATTATTCCTGTTATTGAAGGTGAGGACGTTACTAAAGCGCCATATTTAGGTGAGGGTGCTATGATAAATTCTCCTATATTAGATGGTATTTCTAATAAACATGATGCGATAGATAAGATGATATCTTATTTGGAAAAAGAAGGTATTGGCGAAAAAGCAGTTCAATATAAGATGAAAGATTGGGCATTTAATAGGCAAAGATATTGGGGAGAACCAATACCTATAGTGCATTGTGAATATTGTGGGGACACGCTTATTCCTTATTCTGAACTACCTCTTAAATTACCTAATGTATCTAATTTTGAACCTGGTAAAGATGGAGAGAGTCCTCTTGCAAAGATTAGTGAATTTGTTAATTGTAAGTGTCCTAAATGTGGAAAACCTGCGAAAAGAGAAACGGATACTATGCCACAATGGGCTGGGTCTTCTTGGTATTTTTTAAGATATGTTGATCCTTCTAACGATAAAGAGTTAGCAAGTGCTGAAAAGTTAAAATACTGGATGCCTGTTGATTGGTATAATGGTGGTATGGAGCATGTTACAAGACACTTGATATATTCAAGATTTTGGCATAAATTTTTATATGATTTAGGAATTGTTCCTACCGATGAACCATACATGAAAAGAACTGCACAAGGTATGATACTTGGTTCTGATGGTGAGAAGATGAGTAAATCAAGAGGAAATGTGGTAGATCCACTTGATGTAATAGATGAGTATGGTGCTGATGTGCTTAGAACATATATATTATTTATGGGAGATTATGCAATAGAGTGTCCATGGAATGACGATGCGATTAAGGGTGTATCTAGATTCTTAGATAGAGTTTATTCATTAAAAGATAGAGTTATTGATAAAAGTGAATATTCAGAAAAACTAGAAACAACTATACATAAGTGTATTAAGAAGGTAAGTGCTGATATTGAGAATATGAAATTTAATACTGCAATAGCTGAACTTATGAAGTTAGTTAATACATATTATGAAGAAGATAATATTACTAAAGAAGATTATCTTATACTTATAAAACTTATTTATCCTTTTGCACCTCATATTGCTGAAGAATTAAATAGTATGTATTTTAACGATTCACTCGTACATTCTTCATGGCCTAAATATATAGAAGAAAAAACTATAGATAATTCATTTGAAATGATAGTACAAGTAAATGGTAAGTTAAGAGATAAGATAAAAGTTAATTCTAATATAACAAAAGAAGAAATGGAAAGCGTTGCTTTAAATAGTGATAATATTAAGAAATTTACGAGTGATAAGGAAGTTGTAAAAGTTATAGTTGTACCTAATAAATTAGTTAATATAGTAATAAAATAGGAAAAAATAGGAAGAAATTCCTGTTTTTT
>CALVQZ010000119.1 GCA_944358275.1 uncultured Bacilli bacterium | reverse complement strand
AATGTATGGACGAAATATGTACCATTTTCTCCTTTAGTTCTAATACCTAATCTTCTTGCTTGAGCATCTCCTAGAGTGGAACAAGAACCTACTTCAAAGTATTTTTGTTGCCTTGGACTCCATGCTTCTACATCACATGATTTTACCTTTAAATCAGCTAAATCACCTGAACAACATTCTAGTGTTCTAACAGGAACATCTAGACTTCTAAAAAATTCAACTGTATAATTCCACATTTTATCATACCACTCTTTTTGGTCTTCTAATTTACATATAACTACCATCTCTTGCTTTTCAAATTGATGAACTCTATATATTCCTCTTTCTTCAAGACCATGTGCTCCAACTTCTTTTCTAAAGCAAGGTGAATATGAAGTAAGTGTAATTGGTAATTCTTCTTCTTTTACAATTTGTCCTTTGTATTTGCCTATCATTGAGTGTTCTGATGTACCAATTAGATATAAGTCTTCTCCTTCTATTTTATACATCATATTTTCCATTTCAGTAAAAGACATAACACCAGTTACTACATCACTTCTAATCATAAATGGAGGAACACAGTAAGTAAATCCTTTATTTATCATAAAATCTCTTGCATAACTTAACATTGCAGAATGTAATCTTGCTATATCACCCATTAGATAGTAAAAACCATTTCCTGATGTTCTTCCTGATGCTTCTTTATCAAGTCCATTTAATGCTTCACAAATATCTGCATGATATGGAATTTCAAAAGAAGGTACTTTTGGTTCTCCAAATTTTTGTATTTCTACATTTTCACTATCATCTTTTCCTATAGGAACACTTTCATCTATAATGTTAGGAATTTTATACATTATTTCTTTTATTCTTTCTTCTAGTAATTTTTCTTCATTTTCCATATTTACTAGATCTTCGTTTATCTTTTTTACTTTTTCTTTCATAGAAAAAGCTTCTTCTTTTTTACCTTCTCTCATAAGAGTACCAATACTGTCACTTATTTCATTTCTATTTTTTCTATTTTCATCAGCTCTTGTTTTTAAATTTCTATACTCTTTATCTAATTCAAAAACCTCATCTACTAAAGGTAATTTTTCATCTTGAAATTTCTTTTTAATATTTTCCTTTACTAAATCTTTGTTTTCTCTTATTAGTTTAATATCTATCATTTTATCCTCCTTTAAAATAAAAGATGCTACCACGTATAGGAACGAATATATCGTGGTACCATCCTAATTAAACTCAATTTGATAACGGCTCTTCACCGGACTATAAGTCACTCTTGAAGTAGATTCATAAACTATCATTATTAGTTTCCACCAAGCACTAACTCTCTATAAATGAATCATTTACTACTATGCTTCCTCTTCGTTTTATAAGTAAATAATACATTTATTTTTCTTTGTTGTCAATTAAAAACCTAAAAATTTCATTATAATCGTACTATCTACTCTTAAAATTAAACATAAGAATGCGGCTATACCTAAATAAGGACCTAGTGGAATCTCGTGACTTTTATTACTTTTTATAGTAATTAGTGATATTGGTAATGCTAAAAAAGCTGCAAGTACTATAGTAAGTAGTGATACTTCCCATCCTAATACTAAACCAAATACAAGCATTAGTTTTATATCTCCAAATCCAAGTGATTCTCTTTTAAACATATAGTCACCTAATAATTTAATAAGTAACATTACTATAAAAGGAATTAACATATCTATTAAAGTAGGAATAATTATATCTATTCCATTATAAATTATTTTAGTTATAAATATAATACTTCCAAAAAATATAAGTATTTCATCTAGTATTATCATATAAAGTACATCCGATATTATGAGTATTAAGATCATAGATGTAAATAATAATGCGATAAATGTATCTATTGATAATCCAAAGACATAATAGATAAGTGAAAAAGATATTCCTGTTGCTAATTCAAATATTGGGTAGAATATAGATATTTTACATCCACAATTCTTACATTTTCCTCTTTGAAAAAGCCAAGAAAATACTGGTACTAATTCTAAAGGAGTAAGCCTATGATTACATTTAGTACAATGAGAAGGTGGGTCAATTAAAGACATCTTATTTGGAAGTCTATAACCCACCACATTGAAAAATGATCCAAAAACAAGTCCAAAGATAAAGAATACTATTAAATAATATACATCCATATTTACTCCTTAAACTACTATATTTTGATACATATCAAACATAGGCAATACTACAGAAAGCAATATTACACCAACTATAAATGCTAATATAATTATCATTATTGGTTCTATAAATGCTTTAATTTGATTAACTGCATTTTTATGTAATTCTTGATAGTACCTAGATACTTTATCCATCATTGGCCCTAATTGTCCAGTTTTTTCACCAGTTAATATCATTTCATATGCAATATTAGGAAAGGCCCAATGATTTTTAAACGAATTTGATATTGCTTCTCCTTTAGCAAGGTTAGTAATTGTATCAAATATCAACATCTTATAAATTTCATTATTAGTTATTTTACT
>CALVQZ010000118.1 GCA_944358275.1 uncultured Bacilli bacterium | reverse complement strand
TGTATAAAATAGAAGGAGAAGACTTATATCTAATTGGTACATCAGAGCACTCAATGATAGGCAAATACAAAGGACAAATTGTAAAAGAAGAAGAATTACCGATTACACTTACTTCATATTCACCTTGCTTTAGAAAAGAAGTTGGGGCACACGGCCTTGAAGAAAGAGGAATATATAGAGTTCATCAATTTGAAAAGCAAGAGATGGTAGTTATATGTAAATTAGAAGATCAAATAGAGTGGTATGATAAAATGTGGAATTACACAGTTGAATTCTTTAGAAGTTTAGATGTTCCTGTTAGAACACTAGAATGTTGTTCAGGTGATTTAGCTGATTTAAAAGTAAAATCATGTGATGTAGAAGCATGGAGTCCTAGACAGCAAAAATATTTTGAAGTAGGTTCTTGTTCAACACTAGGAGATGCTCAGGCAAGAAGATTAGGTATAAGAGCAAAAGGAAGTAATGGTAATTACTTAGTAGCAACATTAAATAATACAGTAATTGCAAGTCCAAGAGGAATGATTGCACTAATAGAAAATAACTTAAATGAAGATGGCTCAATCAATATACCTAAAGCATTACAACCTTATATGGGAGGACTTGATGCTATTAAATTAAAATAAAGGTGGAGTTATTTGAGATTGCTGAAAAAGTATACAAAAAATATTGTAAACTTTTTCAGTATTATTTTTTTATTTATATATAAGGTGTGTCTGTTTAGTGTTTTATATATAGCTGTGTAAAAATCCTAACCTAAAAACATTAGCAAAGAGCCAGTATTTAGTTTTAAAACCAAAATTATAATATAAGAAAAATATTTGAAACGAAAAAACATGAAACGATTGAGCTTTGTTATTAAAACAGTGTAATAAAAGAATCAAAATAGATGAAATACAAAAACATTTATAGATGATGTAAAATTAAGTGTAATAGAAATTAAAATAGTATAGTTATAAATTAGTTATGTTATTTTTTTCTTAGTATTTGATATATTTAAAACAAGCCCAATAATAATCATATAAGAAAGTAAACTAGACCCCCCATAACTAATAAAAGGTAGAGTTATGCCTGTAATAGGAAGTAGTCCTATATTCATACCTATATTTTGTATTTGTTGATATAAAAGCATTCCAAATATACCTGATATTACATATTTTTCTACTAAGCTTCTTGAAGATATTCCTATTTTTAATATACTTATATCAAAGTAAATTATTATTAAAAGTAAAATAACAGTACCAATAAATCCATAGTTGATTGCAAATACTGAAAATATAAAGTCAGTTTGGGGTTCAGGAAAATATATTGGTGTATTATTAAAGCCAAAACCAAACAAACCAGCACTTCCAATTCCTGTAAGTGCATTTGTAAGTTGCATTCCAGTTCCATCTTTCCAATCTAATAGTCTATCTATTCTATAGAAGAAATTTGTACCAAATATTTTTATAAATAAATCACTATTATAAAAATAAAGTGATAAAAATATAGATAATAACAATAATAATACTAGTATTGATATAGTAAACCATCTTCTATTTATTCCTGATGTAAAAAGCATTACAAAAGAAATTACAAAGTATATTATTACCACACCTGTATCAGGTTGTAAAAATGTTAATATAGCAGGTATTAAAGTAATTATAAATACTTTTAGTACGATTATATAATCTTTTTTATCTTTATTTTTATATATTACCATAGCATTTGTAATAATAAGTATTATTTTCATAAATTCACTAGGTTGTATAGTACCAATACCAAATACATTAAACCAAGCTTTTGAATTATTTATAGGTTTAGCAAATAATAATAGTAGTATTAAAGTAATATTTCCAATTATATAAAGTAATTTATAATGTTTATAAATAGCTTTATTTTTTATTCTAGTTATTAAATATATAACAAAAATACCTATAATAAACCATATTGCTTGTTTTATTACAAGTGTATTATTAGAAATTAAATTAGATGCACTATAAACACTTAATAAACTTATTATCATAAATGAAAATAGTGAATAAGTCATTGATTTGTTCATTTTGTATTTATATATTTTTTTCATATTTATATTATTAACAATTTTTATCAAAAATTACATACAATGTGCATATATTTTATTACAAGGAGAGTGTTTATGGTAAAACCTAAAGTTTTTGTAAATTCAATAAATAAAAGTATAAAGAATAATAAAGAAAGTTATCATTATAGAGGAGTAAAAGAAGATGAATTGATAATAGATGATAGCACTATCGATGTAAATAGTAAGATAAATGATATTTTTGATTCAGATTCATTTGTTTATAAAAGTACTGTTGATATCACATTAAAAGATGGTACTAAAATTCATGAAGATATTATTGCTGTTAAAGATTCTTATTTGATTACTTTAAGTAATAAAAGAATAAGTTTATCAGATATTTTGGATATAAAAAAGGCCAATTGATGGCCTATAAACATTCAATAAATGTATCTGCTAAACATTTTAATACGCATATGCAATCTAAATTTATTGTGAAGAAAGAATTTGTTGATGTATAAGTTACTGTATTATCAGTATCAGTAGTTGCTACTAATACTCTAAATGTAGCGCAATTATCATCTAGTTTTTCAATTCTAAATACATTTGATGTAGTAGTTTCACTTGGATCTTTTGATATTGGCATTTGTAATGCAGTATTACAACATCCACAAGTATATATAGTTATTGGTCTTGTATTACAACAACATACAGATGGAGTACATCCTAAACATTTTTTATCACAAGTGTCTAGACAGCATTCAGGCATATTTGCTTCCTTTTGTAAAACTAATATAGTTTTAAGGATTTCGAAAATGCAATTGTTAGCAGAATTATTTGAATCACACATATAACACCTCTTTTCATTTATAAGATATTCGACTAAAGTAAAAAGATATATAATTAACACCTATGTTTATGGTTGCAAATATATAAAAATATAGTATAATTAGTAATGAGGTGAAATAATGACTTGGTTAAGATATGTGATAGTTTTAATAATACTTATTATAATTGCAATTGCTGTTATAAAAAGTGGTAGGAGAGATTTTAAGATTGAAGCTAATAAATTAGTTGAATTATTAGGTGGAATGAAAAATATTATAAATATAGAAGCAAGTATGTCTAGGTTTAAAGTTACTTTAAAAGATGTAAATCTTGCTAATAAAGAAGGTATACAAAAGTTAGGTGCTAAAGGGATAGTTGAAATAAATGATCAACTTAAGATTGTATTTGATTCAGAAGCAGTTAAATTAAAAAAATGTATAGAAGATTTATTGAAACAAAATACTATTAGAAGATAGTATTTTTTTTATTTTTCTTTTTTCGACAAAATATGACATTTATAAATTGTAGAATATTGTTGAAAAGAGGTAATTATGTTTGATGTTATTATGTTAAATGCAATATTTATAATTGCACCAATTCTTGTATATTTACTTTATATAGTATATGAGAATGTAATAGGAAGAAAGGGTGGTGACTTATTCTTAACATTTGCAATACTTAGTAGTATATATCTTATTACTAAATATTCAATTTATTTTAATTATAATATAGATATAATTAAAATATTATTACTTATTAGTATGATTAAAAATAAAGTATTACTATCTTGTTTAATATCGTTGTTTTTATCATTATATGTTGGTATAAATGATTATAATGTAACATTTATATCGATAGAATACTTTATACAATTATCGTTATTTTTTATAGTATTAAAGAACAAAAAACTTGAAATAAGAATAATAGTATTTTTAATAATAGAAATTATATTTAATATTTTATATGGATATAATGAAATTATTTATATATTTATTTCTAATATCATTTATGTAATAGTACCTTACTATTTAGTAATACTTATAAATAAGACAGAAAAAGTAATAGATGTATATGGAACAATTAGGGTAGTAGAGTATGAAAAAGAGTTTAGAGAGTCATTATTTCAAGTAACACATGAGATTAAAAATCCTATAGCTGTATGTAAAGGGTACTTAGATATGTTAGATGTAAATAATAAAAAACAAGTAAATAAATATATACCTATAATTAAACAAGAAATAGATAGAACACTTACTTTAATGAGTGATTATTTAAATTTAACTAAACTTAGTGTAAATATGTCTATAGTAGATATAGCATTATTATTAGATGATGTATGTAATTCAATAGATGCTCTTTTGAAAGGTAAAAATATTCATTTTATGTTTGATACTTTTGATGATGAAGTGTTTATAGAAGGAGATTATGATAGATTAAAACAAGTATTTATAAATTTAGTAAAGAATAGTGTCGAATCTATAGATAATAAGACTGGTATAATAAAATTAAAGATGATAGTAAATAAAAAAGTTGTAATAGAATTATCTGATAATGGTAACGGAATGGATAAAGAATCTTTAGAAAAAATAGGAAAAGCATTTTATACTACAAAAGATAAGGGTACAGGTTTAGGCGTTAAATTAAGTATGGAGATTATTGAATTACATCATGGTAAGATAAAATATACATCTAAATTAAATAAAGGTACTAAGGTTAGAATAGAATTACCATTATATAAATAAAAAAGATGTTAGAAAACAAGTAATTTATTTTCTTTACATCTTTTTTATTATCCAATCATATAAGGGTCTGTTTCGGTACCACTACCTGAAGCATATATTACATCATTTTTAAGAGCAATAACAGGTCTTATTGCGCTTCTTATATAAGCATCTTTTAAGATTAAACCTTCATCATCATCTATTGCATATGCTTGATATGAATTATTACTATATGCAGTTATTGTCCAAGAACTTGTATTTAAGAAATTGTAATTCCTACAATTTATAGTGTTTTCTAAACTACAAGATTCATCTAAACTAGCATTTAAGTAATCTTCTATAGTTATAGTAGATACTCTTTCAGTAATAGTTTCATCACAAATATTTATATTACCTGATTCAATATCTGCTTTACCTATACATGTTGTAAATTTAGTTGTTCTTGAAAGTCTTGTTGCTGTAAATCTTTCAATATTTCTATCGTTAGTAGAGAAAAATCCATCTAAAAATTCTTTTAATCTACTTTTTTCACTAGACATATAATCGTTTATGCCTTTATCTCTTTCTTCTTCATTATTGTATCTATCATCCCATTCATTATAATAGATTCCTTGATAAATCATCTTAATATTATTATTTTCATCAAGTCCAATTATTCTCCATAAAGTATCAGCAAATTTTACATAATTATTTGGATTTTCACCTCTAAATATAAATTTCCCATCAACATTGTAAAATCCACTTCCAGTATTTGTCATACTTGCTGTTAACTTACTCATAAGACTAACAGTATTTGTATTAGTATTACATCTTACAAAACCAGTGTATTCATAAACACCATTCATATTAGTAACAGTAGCATACGAAGGGCAAGATGCGCCTTCTTTATCATTACTAATAAGACCACTTGCAATTAGTGTAGATAAACTAACAGTTGCTGAATCATAGTTTTCTTTTGGAAGTAAAGCAGTATTTTTTTCATAATAAGCCTTAGCAGCACTTGCTAAAGTAGCTTCTGTAATACTTTTATTTCCAGAACTTAATAAAACTACAACTATTATAATAACTAAAATTACTAATATTGTGACACCAGCCATTACTCTAAACATTTTATTTTCTAACAATTCCTTCATTATTTCACCTCAACAAAATTATATCACATATTTTAAACTATTTGTCAACTAATCTATATAAATTAAAGGATGGTTTGTTAAAAAATCTTAAATTTATAGTACTATTTCCAATTCCGCCTGATATATAAAGGTTTGTATTATCTATTTTATAGTATTCATCATAATATTTTTTAGCGTTAATAGGAGTTACTATTTTACCTATTATAGGAAGCCTTACTTGACCATTATGAGAGTGTCCAGCAAGGACTAAATCAAAATTATATTTAAGAATATCATCTATTTTATCAGGGTAGTGAAGTGCGAATATTTTATAATCATAATTATTAAGATTAAGAGTTTCTTCTGTTTCACTGTTTAAGCTTTCATCAACATCAATACCGCCTATAAATATACTCTTATTATCTTTTGAATATATTACATCATAACTAGAAAGATTTTTAAAACCACTATCTGTCATAATAGAATCATATGATTTATTTACTTTATCGTGATTACCTTTTACATAATACTTTCCATATACACTTTCTATATTAGAAAGATTACTTACTAATATTTTACTAACTTCATCTGTTACTTTTGTATGCCTATCTACTAAATCACCTGTAAATATAACTATATCAGGTTTTGTTTTGTTTATAAGTTCCACTAAATATATAAGTTTATCTTCATCTACTGTCATGCCGTAATGTAAATCAGTAAAATGTGCAATTTTAAAACCATAAAACGATGATAAATTCTTATTTACAACTTTATATTCTCTTATTTTTATACCACTAGTGCTTATAAATCTCATATATAATAATAATCCAATAATAAAAAGAATTATACTAAAAATTATTTTCCACTTAAGTTTTAATTTTACTTTCTTTTTCATAAAACACCTACTTAATAAAATAAACAATCATGAGTAAAGTATTATGTATAAAATGAATAGATATTGTAGACCATATATTTTTACTACTTAAATACATATACATAAATACTGCACCAAATAATCCATATGGAAATACATATAGTAAATCTATAAGACCTGTATATGTTCCAATTACATGTGCAAGACCAAATACAAGTCCACTTGCAAAAATTGCTAATTTTTTATTAGGAAATATATTTCCAATAGTCTTTCTATATGCAAGTTCTTCTCCAATAGGGGCACATATACATGTTGTAAATAAAGAATAAATAGGTAGTATATTTGTTATATCTCTAATCGCTTCTTCATTATTAGATATTTCACTTTCGGTAAATATACTTATAAGCATATTAGATACTGACATAAGAATAAGCGCGAATATCCATAGTCTTATATAATTATCAAAATTTTTTGTAAATGTTTTGATATATAACTTAAATTCTTCTTTTAAATCTTTTCTATATATGAATACTAAAAATAATACAGGTACTATTTCAAGTATAAGAAGAAATAATATTATAAATAAAGCACCAAACTTGCTTAAATCTACATTAAATAATTCAAGTATATAATTACACGCATATGGAAATAAGTAGTATACTAAAAATACTATAGTGTATATAATTCCATTTATTATTTTCTTTTTCATTCTCATCCTCCCAATCGTAACAATTATATCACTTATAATCTAAGATGTAAATTTTAGAAGTCAATTTATTTAATGGACAAGCTAAAAACTATAGAATTTTCTATTGTATTTTAATAATTTTATGATATAATACAAGTGACAACGAAGAGTGGGACATTCCCGCTCTTTGAATTTAATTGGAGGATATAATGAGTATTGAAGAAAAAGTATTAAATGTTATTGAAAAGCCTATAAATGATTTAGGAATTATTGTTAAAGAAGTTAAATATGAAAAAGAAAATAATATGTATTTTTTAAGAATATTTATAGATAAAGAACCATTTATAAATATTGATGATTGTGTTACAGTTACTAATTTAGTAAATCCAATATTAGATGAATATGATTTTATAGATGAAGCATATATACTCGATATATCTTCTATAGAAAAAGGAGGTAATAATTATGAATAAGAGTGAGTTTATTAAAGCAGTCGATATTGTTTCAAAAGAAAAATGTATTTCTAAAGATGTTATATTTGAAGCGATGGAGTTAGCACTTTCAAGTGCATATAAGAAAAATTTTGACTCAAAAACTAATGTTAGAGTCGACATAAATAGAGATACAGGTGATGTTAAGGTATATTCTGTACTTAATGTTGTTGATAAGATAAGCGATGAAGATGAAGAAGCATATGCTAAGATATTATTAGAAGATGCTAGAAAAATTGTAAAGGGTATAAATGTAGGAGAAACTATTGAAAAAGAAGTTACTCCAAAAGATTTTGGTAGAGTTGCTACATCTACTGCAAAACAAGTTGTAACACAAAAGATAAGAGAAGCTGAAAGAAGTAGTATAATGAATGAGTTTGAAGGAAAACAAGATGAAATGCTTATAGGTATGGTATCTCGAGAAGATGCTGTAAATTATTATATTGATTTAGGTAGAGCTCATGGAATACTACCTAAAAAAGAACTTATTCCTGGTGAAAAAGTTGAGATGGGCTCTAGTATAAAAGTATATGCTACTAAGATAGAAGATACAGGTAAAGGGCCTTTAATCCTTTTATCAAGAGCACACTATGGATTTATAAAAAGACTTTTAGAATCAGAAATTCCAGAATTAAAAGAAGGTATAGTTAAATTATATAGTGTAGCAAGAGATGCTGGAAGTAGAAGTAAAGTAGCAGTTTATTCAGATAATCCTAAAGTAGATGCAATAGGAGCATGTATAGGAGAGAGAAGTTCTAGAATTTCTAAGATAATGAAAGAATTAAATGGAGAAAAATTGGATATAGTATTATATGATAAAGATCCAGTTGTATTTATAAAAAATGCTTTAAGCCCTGCAAAAGAAGTTAATGTAATAATAACAGATCCTAAAGAGAATACTGCTATATGTATTGCTGATGGTGATCAACTATCTTTAGCAATTGGTAAGAAAGGGCAAAATGTTAGATTAGCTTCTCGTCTTACTAAATATAGAATAGATGTTAAAACTACAAAAGAGTTAAAAGAAGCAGGTATAAATATTGGATTTGAGTAGGTGAAATATGAAGGCGAAAAAAATTCCAATGAGAAGTTGTGTTGTTACAAGGGAAAAGTGTGCTAAAAAAGATTTAATTAGGGTTGTAAGAACACCAGAAAAAGAAGTTTTAATTGATTTAAATGGAAAGATGAATGGAAGAGGAGCATATATTAAAAAAGACTTATCTGTTATAGATAAGGCTATGAAAACAAAGGTGTTAGATAGACACTTAGAAGTAAATGTTCCAGATTCAATATATGAAAAGTTGAAACAAATTATTAGTGAATAAAGAAAGAGGTGATGTTTTATGATGACAGTAAAAGAGTATGCACTTGATGTAAATAGAAATGTAGATGTAATTTTAGATAAGTGTAATTCACTTGGTTTTAGAAATATTTCTAATGAAGATGATATTCTTTCAGAAGAACAAGTGATAGATTTAGATAATGCTGTTTATGAAACTTACGAAGAAGAAGAACTTATCGATAAGGTTGAAGAGATTGTGTCTAACATGAAAAATGTAGATGATACAGTTAAGGTTCAAAAATTAAAGAAAAAAAGTGATTTAATAAGTGCTAGTGACTTTAAGTATAAGAAAAAAGAAATGTACAAGCACAAAGAAAAACTTATTTCTAATGCACCAAATAAAATAGATAATAGAGTTATGTATAAAGAAGGTATGACTCTTTCTATGTTAGCAAATGAATTAAATGCAAATCCTATCGATTTAATTAAAAAATTTATGTCTTTAGGAGTTATGGTTAACTTAAATAGCACTATTTCTTTTGATGATGCTGAATTAGTAGTTATTGATTATAATAAAGAATTGAAAAAAGAAGAAACTATGGATGCAGCTAATTTTGAAAAATTAGAAATAAATGATTTAGAAGAAGACTTAACTTCAAGACCTCCAGTGGTAACAATAATGGGGCATGTTGATCATGGTAAGACTAGTTTACTTGATGCTATTAGAAAATCTAGTGTTGCATTTTCAGAAGCTGGTGGTATAACTCAACATATAGGAGCATATCAAGTTGAAAAAAATGGAAAGAAAATTACATTTATAGATACTCCAGGGCATGCTGCATTTACTGAGATGCGTGCAAGAGGAGCAGCAATAACTGATATAGTAATCATAATAGTTGCAGCAGATGATGGTGTTATGCCTCAAACAAAAGAAGCAATAGACCATGCAAGGGCAGCAAAAGTACCTATAATAGTTGCAATAAGTAAGATTGATAAACCTGAAGCTAATGTTGATAAAGTATTAACTGAATTAGCAGAAGCAGGTTTAACACCAGAAGAATGGGGTGGAGATACTACGGTTTGTCGTATTTCATCTAAAACAGGAAATGGTATCGATGAATTATTAGAAATAATTTTATTGACTGCAGAATTAAGAAGCTTAAAAGCAAATCCTAATAGATATGCCTTTGGTACAGTAATAGAGGCTAAATTAGATAAAAATGTTGGTGGTATAATTACATTGCTAATTCAAAATGGAACACTTCGTTTAGGAGATCCTATAGTAGTTGGAACATCTTTTGGTAAAGTAAGGACTTTAAAAAATGATTTAGGAATAGAGATAGTAGAAGCTCTTCCTAGTACTCCTGTTGAAATAACAGGTGTTACTGAAATACCTTCTGCTGGAGATAAATTTATGGCATTTGAAACAGAAAAGCAAGCTAAACAAATTGCAGAAACAAGAAAAGAGAAAATGAAAGAAAAATCTAATTTAAAAGATAATTCACTAACATTAGATGATTTATTTTCTAAGATTGAAAGTGGAGTAAAAGAGATAAATATAGTTTTAAAAGCAGATGTTAAAGGTAGTGAAGAAGCAGTTAAAAATGCTCTTGAGAAAATAGATGTAAAAGGTGTTAAAACTAATGTAATAAGAAGTGGAACAGGAACAATTACAGAAAGTGATGTAGTACTTGCTAATGCATCATCTGCAATAGTAATTGGTTTTAATGTAAGACCTAGTTCAAAGACTAAAGAACTTGCTAAAGAATATAATGTAGATATAAGATTACACAATATAATATATAAAGTAGTAGAAGAATTAGAATCTGCCATGAAAGGTATGCTAGATCCTGAATATGAGGAAAAAGTTTTAGGAGAAGCAGAAGTTAGAAAATTATTTAAATTCTCTAAGGTTGGAACAATTGCAGGTAGTTATGTAACTAGTGGTATAATAAAAAATTCATCAAAAGCAAGATTATTAAGAGATGGAGTAGTTATATATGATGGTAATATCAATTCTATTCAAAGAGAAAAAGACACAGTAAAAGAAGTAAAACAAGGATTTGAATGTGGTATTACTTTAGAAGATTATGCTGATATTAAAGAAGGAGATATAATCGAATCATATGAAATGGTTGAGGTAAAAAGATGAAAGTAAAGACAGAAAGATATGCAAGTTTATTATTAAAAGAAATAAACGATATATTATATAATGAAATAAGAGACATAGATATCACTGGAACTACTGCAACTTATGTAAAATTAGCAGATGATTTAAGTTATGCAAAAGTATATTGTTCTATCTTTGATCAAAATAAGATAAAAAAAGCAATAAGTGATTTAAATAACGCA
>CALVQZ010000117.1 GCA_944358275.1 uncultured Bacilli bacterium | reverse complement strand
CATATTGAGATTTTTTATTCTCTATATTTTTTATTTTTGTATTAAAATCAATACCATAAACACAACTTATATCAAATGACAATGTATATATAACTAACATATATATTAATAATATATTTTTAAACTTAATCATAATTTTCTCCTTTAAAATAAGGAACCTTTAAATGCTTAAAGGTTCCTCAAAAAATATAATTATTTAAATATAAACTATAGCCAATTTTAAGATTTAATTTTAAATTAGCCATCATTAATCTATAACCTCTAATAATATAATAAATAAATCAAGTATTGTAATTAAAATGATTATTTTTAGTATCTGTTTGAGTTATTGGAGAAGGAATACACTACTAAATCCATATACTAATTATATTACTTTATTTCTCATTTATCTAAAATTCTAATAAATAATACTAAAAAGAATATTTGAGGAAATTAACTTATAATATATAAAAATTTACATATAAACGAGACTATTTAATATCATTTCCTTGTGAATCCAAAAAAGAACAGTTTGTTGCTTTTTCGTTAATAATATTATGAAATATATATGGATATTCATTTGGTAATATATCAATCTGAGATATTATATCACCATATTGATTTCTTTCTACTATAGATTTACAATTAATATCATTAATTAAATATATACTCTCAGTATTCCATAAAACACTTACAATATCTTTTGAATATATTTTAGGAATATAAACTTCCTCAACAAAATATCTATCTTTTGGTAACAAATTACATTCTACAGCTCTATAATAAATTAATGATTCATCTTGAATCATAAACCATAGCAAGGCATCATCTTCCTTTGAAAATTTCCCCAAATAAGTTATATTAGCTGAATGATTTTGTTCCAAATGAAATTCTTTTCTTACTATATTTATTAAATCATCTTGATTTCTAGCAATTTTAGAATTATATATAAATACTATTTTTAAAACTAATAATATACTAACAATAATAAAAATAGTTATAAATTTTCGCTTCATATATTCCTCACACTATAAATGTATTTATTTTACATTTACTAAATAATCTACATCACAACAAATTGTTTCATCACTATATTTAGGACTTAAAGAACCTAAAAAATAATATACATCATATTCCCATTCAGCAGCAGCTTTTGTAGATTTATTAATTTCTTTACTTGAATCGATAGTAGATATACTTGATTGAATAGTTAAATCATGTTCATTACTAAATAATTCTTTATCATCTATTTCTGCACCAACAGCTCTTACATTTTTATCATTTATATTTCTATTTGATTCTGATCCACCTGAATATGTAATATTTTCAAGTACACCTAAAATTTCATTCACTGTACTAAACCCAATTTTATCAATTACAAATTCAATAATACCTTTTATATTTGTACCCCATAAACCAGATGTATTTCCAGATAGACTTACATCGTCAGTAAAAGCTGTATTGTAGCCACATCCCATTGCACCAGTTATATTTCTATATCTAATTGCATTACTCCAACCTGAGTCCAAATTGCCATCTACATTTACTGTTTCAATAACTTCAAAAGTACTATAAATATCAGAACTACCAGCTGTTCCAACATCAACAACAGAAAAAGTTATTTTGGGATAAGATGCATAAATTACTTTTTGTCCACCTTCTGTTATTATTGTGGTAGTATATAATTTACCAGAAACATCCTCTTTATTTATAGTATATGGTTCATGTTCATTTAATTTATCAAATATATATTTCAATTCTGGTCTTTGATTAATCTCATCTTGAGTAAATGAATTCAAAGGTCTTGCACTATAACTTACAGTAGCAGTATTATTTTTAATTTGTTCGATAACTTCATTTTCAGTTAATTTTGAATTTGTATTAGCAAACACATTGGTACTAGTAATACTAGTAATTATTAATAGTATAGATAATAAATTTTTTATTTTCAACATATTAAATTTCTCCTAACAATTTATTTTGTAAATACTTTATCTTCTTATAATACATCTATTTTTATAGTATCAAACATCAAGTATATTCATCATTTCCAAACAATTTAAATAATATCTTAATAAATTTGATTTAAAAATAAAATTGTAATATTTAAATTATTATTTTTTATACAAATTATCTATATCTAAATTTTTCATAAAATTAAAAATAATATTAGCATCTTCTTTTATAAGTTCCTTTTCAACATATTTATTCTCAGTTTCATCAACAAGAGCTTTGCTATCGAAATTTTCATCAAAAATATTGACAGTTGTAAATCTAAAGCTCATTATACCCTTTTTAAAAAATGATATTTCATCGCTTGCACCCATAGTCATAGTCTCAAAATTAGGATTAAGCCTTAAAAACTCAGTACTAAAAAGACTTTCTTCACAGTCTATAAACATTCTTCTCCACTCTTTAGTTGATGTCATATCTATATTAAAACAAGCAATTATATTATTAAGTTCTTTTTCATCTAAACTTAATAAATATGATTTTGAACCTGACAGATAATACTCCTCAGAACTAAAAAATATTATTTTGACATTATAATCAAGATTTTCAATATATGGCTCTATCAGCTTTGCCGTTTCTAAGAGAACGGCTGTGCCGGAGCCGTTATCAGTTGCACCTATTGAATTTTTAGTTGTGTCATAATGTGCAGAAAACACTATTGTTTTTTTGTTCGTTTCAAAGTCCTTTTCTGCGATAACATTGTGTGATTTGGTAATACGCTCTTCATTAAAAGGATTTATGTTAAAAAAATCATTAAAATAATAATCAATATCGCTTCTATACACATCAAAAGGCACTATTTCAGATTTATAACCCATCAGTGTAAGCTGTTCATCTAGGTATTGGGCAGTGCTGTACTCGCCGTCGCTTCCCCTTTTTCTCGATGTACTTATTATTTTTTCAAATGCAACCTCCACATCGTCAGGTTTGATGATAGTTTCAGTTTTTTCATTGTTCAATGTACCACTATCATCATAGGGTACATTTGACGACTTACAGGAGGTTAATAATAAAACTGAAAAAAATAAAATAATTAAATTTTTCATATGTCAATATTCAATAAGGTAATCCTTAGACACCCAACCATTTAATTCATATTTATAACTAAAACAATGTACCCAAGTATACCCATCTGCTTCAACTTCCCAACCTTCATATGATCCGGCATTAACTAAATCACCTTTATTCAAGTAACCTATTACGTTTCCTGATAAAGATGGTGTTTCTCTAAATCTAACATTATTACCTATAACTTCATATGTAGTTGTTCTAATACTGGACTTGTCTGAATTTTCAGTACTATAAGTATTTATTACATCATCTTTATATACATCAGCTAAAACTGGGACTGATGCAGATAAAATTATAATTGATGAAACTATAGGAAATAATATTTTTTTACCTATCACAATAAAACCTCCATTACTATAATTATTTTTTTAACTTAATCTTAAATCGCAACAAAACTGGCATAATAATCTACACTTAGAAAAATGTCTTATAAAAAATATAGAACTTTATCACATCCCCATGTAGTATAAAAATCTATAATGTAAAGCATTTTGGGTTTGTTATCCACCTCTTCACATATCATCTTCCCCATTTCCATAAATTTTATACAAAAATTAGTTTCTCATATGATAATACAATTTAATGCATAAATTTCATTTGTTTATATTGATTAATAAACATACTATATATCATAGGCAGCATACTATTTACTTCACGCATTTTTCATTTTGCTACCTCTTTCATAAATTATTTATACATTGTTATTAGGGTTCATAAATTTGAAACTGAATATGTGCCAAATCATTCGTTGAAATGTAGTAAATTAAAATACCATCTTTGGATTCCAAGGCCACCGTCTCTGCTGGATTATCAAACTTTGATAAGTCAAGCACATCAGAAGGCACCTGATCTAGATGCTTTAATTCTGTATAAACCATGTCATCTTTATTTTTAAGTCTACCCAATTCATCTGATTTAATAGAATAAATATATCCTTCCGTATCAGTATCATTCATTGTTGTAATCGTAATGAATTCATCATTACCACGCACTAACATAGCATTACTTCCCTGAGTATCACCAAATCCCATTTTCTGAATATCAATGCAGTTCTGAAGTTGACCAGTTTGAATATCAAAAATAGCCAAACCATTATAGTTGAGAATACATACAACTTCTTCGTTAAAAAAAGGGATTTTAGGTGGATCAGCCCCTAACGGTTCCGAAATCATACGTTGATATACTTCTTTATCAAGATAATCTCTTAAAGATATATCCTCAACAAAAATTTCGGAATTCTGTGTAGGCGAGCTAGAAATATCATTGCTTGTAGAAGAGCATCCCATCAATAAAAACAATATTATTATTGATATAATAATGTACCACAAAGATTTATTTAAAATTTTCATATCACTTTTTTCACCTATAATATCCATCTATATGGATTCTTGAATAATCAATACCACCATATCGTGTAGAATAGAGACCACTATAAGAACTAGTATGTGCTGTTACCAAAGGGTCTCCACCTTGAGTGTGCACTACTATAGTATGGTAGAAATCAGAACCATTATAAAGCTGAACTATATCGCCAGATTGCAATTCACCAAATGTTGTCACTCGATTTCCTTTAGGTCCTTTCGTGGTTGAACTTCGTAATAGATAACTTCTTAATTCATTGACTCCAGTCCAAGATGTACTTCTTGCATTGGCAGATCTGTAATACCAGTATGTATATCCCTGAATACCAGATGCAGATGAAGAATATTGAGGAGCACTACTGCTATTAAGCACCTGAGAAGCATAATTTGTACAATCTCCGCCTTCTCCTGTAAAATTTGCAAAACTAGGATTAAACCCATTCCACCAATCATCTTGATAAGATCTCATGGCATCTCTATCAGATTCTGTAAAACTCACCCATGTAGTGTATGGAGAAGTCGGAAGATTTAAATCCAACTGTTCTGGAGTATCTACAAGTTCCTGATTCTGATGATCTTGAGCTTCTGCAACTTCGTGCTCGACTGATTCCCAGTAAGCAGTAAGTTTACTCACCTTTTCCTCCAAGTCGTAAGGTTCACCTTCAGTAGATATATTGTTTCTATTTGAAAGAACCGATAGTTGATAATCCAAATCAAGATCTTCTGCGGTCTGTCCAATAGTTGTGTTAATTAAGGTACCACCGGATAAATCATTTGTAATAGCCGCTAGAATGGTGTTTGTATTCTTATCAACAATTACCTTATAGGCCGCTACCAATGCAGAAGATTCAGTACCATCTTTATAATTAAATGAGATATCAAAATATACTTCATATGCAAAATCTTTATCAGTAACACAGATATTTTCAACATCATAGGCAACGAGATCTAATTTTCTGCCAAACAAATTCTCTTTTATTTCTTTTACTTCGCGCTTATCATCAAGATATTGCATCAAAGATCTTGCATTTGAATTAATTAAATCATCTCTATATTCGCTCTGTGTAGTGAAATCAGACATTGATGTTGTTGCAAATACAATCGCAGTATTTTGAGCTTGTTGTGCAGTTACAGTAGAATCGTTTTGTGCAAATGCAGTTGGAATGATTGTAGTCAGCATAGTTAACGTTAGCAACAATGCACATATTTTTTTCATTTAAATCCCTCATTTCCATAATTACATAATACTTATCCTTACTTTTTTTAAACTATCAAAAAAACGATTACATAGTACCCCCCTTCTCTTTCTTAGTTTCTGTTATTTTAATATGATATAGATAACAGCCCCTTATTAAAGGTATAATACATTATATAAAAAAGTTATTTTCTCTAAGAAATGAGATGTTATCATGTATAATTAATAAAAATTGCTTTTTAAAACAATTCTATAACCTGTCCTCGTTTTTTCTAATTCCATTTATTGTTATTAAAAAGATTCTAAGGGTAATTAAAATACCTTTGTAATTATTATAAACGTAAATTTGTTTTATCCAAAAATTTTAAACATAATAACAATTATCATAAATGTCATATTTATAGTAAAAGCACTTTTATTTGGTATAAACACAATACTTATATTTATTACAAATGTTTTTCTAAAAAATCTGGTCATTCTATTAAAATACATATTTTAATTCTGTTGCTAAGAAAAGTTAATTCTTAAATTTATGTTTCCTTCTTTGTAAAATATTTCATTTTTCTCAAAATATAATTCTTACTGCCTTAGCTCTTTATTTTTAAACCTCGACTCTTCTTAGATAGATTAAAATATTTTTAGAAAAACATTTAATATATCTGTTTCTCATATTTCTATTTATCGTTGGATTAGACATTTTGCTTTTTTCTTTAAATCCGTTTCTAAGTCTCTTATTCAAAAATCTAATCTCCCATAAGATGAATGAGCTTTAAATAATACCTATGCAGAACTTATTACTATTGTTACAGACCATTTATCCGCTTATAATATGCCTATTTATATAACATATACTAATTTAAACATCAGATTTAATTTCTAATTTTATTTTTTATTGTAACTTTATATTCACAAAGATTCTTTTTTATCAAACTTAACACCTACTAATAAGGAAGATATTAATTTATAAACTATTATAAAGTCAAAGTATTTTTAATTTAAAGATAAGGTTCTAGAAAAATTTATAAAAAAAAGAAATAATTTTGTGTAAAATAGAAGCAAAGCAGTATATGCTTTGATTCTGTCCTTTAATTGAAAATCAGAATAACTAAATTAATTTAGGAAAAGAAATAAGAATTAATATTGTAAAATATGAGAAAGTTTTAGATAGTGATACTGTGAAGTATTAAAAATTTCCGGAAAATAGTTGTTTTTAGTTTTTTGACAATTCATTTTATTATACATATAATATATAAACTCACCTTTTGTAATAAAATTATACTATTGGAACTAAAAATCTTTATCTATTAATAAAAAACTTATATTAAACACTATACTCTATATATTTATGTGATAATGTTATGTCTTTAGAAACATATATTGTTCCATTTACACTTTCACCTACTTCAACTATCTCAAATCCTCCACTAGCAGAAAACTCTGCTTCTAATGAAGCACTAATTTCTCCTTTCAAAGAACCGCTTACATTAATAGTAGCAGTTCTGTTATTAGGAATTCTAACTATAGGCTCGTAATCATTAACAAACTCCAAACCTGAAATGCCATCAGCCTTACAAAAAGCAGTTCCATCTACATAACCTGATATATCAATTTTTCCATTACTATGAGCATAAAATTCAAGAGCCATTCCTGAAATAAGATCACAACTAGCTGTTTGTTTATCTGTAAATGATACACGCTCAACATATATAAAATCTTCAACATAAGGTTGTATACCCATTAATAATATATGGATATTTATTTTCAATATATTTTATAGCTTTAGTATTTTTTCTTTAAACATTAAATTATAAAACTCATCAATTATATATCTTTCAATTTTTAGATTGTTCATATCATATAGTTCATCTATACATATAGTCTTCATCATATCAGTTGACTTAATATATTCTTGTCCAAATGTTTGAGTAATAAATATAGACAATTAATCTAAAAATATTAATATTTTTTATTCATATTGAAATTTCTCTCTACATCAAAAAATAGAATCTAATTATAATATTTATTGTAAATAATAAAATTGAATTTATTCTAATCTAACAAGATTTTCTTTTATAAATTCAAGATTTAATTGTGTTCTATCACTTTCAACCTTGTCTAATCCACGATACACATCTTTAATAGCATTACATACATCAACTCCTAATAAAATATATTCTTTTATATTATAATCACTATACCCTTTTGAAAGATAACAACCATAATAATAAGTTTTCTCCATTGTTTCATTATTGTCAAAATAATTAGGATAATTTTTATTTAAAAAATTTATAGCTTCATCTCTTTTGTCATCGAAAACACCATTAATCTCAATATCTTCTTGAACTTGATTTTGGATATAAATTAGCATCTCATCAGTATTAGAACTTGGAATTTCGTTTTTCGACATTTCTGTATTATTATTTTTTTCATATTCACTATTTTTTGCTAAACTACAAGAAGTAAGTAATAAAAACAAAGAAAAATATATAATTGCCAAACTCTTCTTCATAATATACCACAACACCTTCTCCTATATATACCAATAAAATTTAATTATAAAGTTTAATTGCACCTATAATTACTACTAATGACAAAATAAACATTGCTACTTGTATAGAACTTAAAATCAATTGATTATTTATAATAAAAGAAAATATTAAAACTCCCAAAATTATACTAATAAGTTTCCTAACTTTTATTTTATAAATACTATATTCTTCTTTAGTTAAAGGTTTATTATCGTCTTCAATTGGTGATAAATTCCAAATAATAATAATAGAAATAATTAAAACTACTATTTCAAAAATACTATTTGAAATTTGCAAAAATTTAATTAATCTTAAGGCTACAAATGTTGTCACCGTAGACATTATATAACAACGAAATTGTGTTTTTGCATGATATCCCCCAGCAAAAATTCTTATTGGAATAAAACAAACTAAATATATAATTACTTCAATAAGCATATTTAATATCATACCAATACACAATGCAGTGAAAGTATTTAATAGAAATATAACTCCCTGAATTAAACCAAATAAATATATTTCTTTATCTTCATCTGTCAATTCTTTTGCTTCTTTCATTCGTATCCATATTATATTTTTTATCTTTTCTTGCACTATATCACCATACTTTTTGATTGTTAAACAATTTATTTCATTCATTTAAAATTTTTTAATTTATCACTGCCCTTAGGCATCTTTGGTTGATAAAACTCAAACATACATGTAGAATTAACTGATATTGTTGTTATAAACAATGCTAGTGGTGCAATAAAACTCCAGATATTTTTTTCAAAAATACTTATTTTTCTTTTCATAAAACCATCCTCCTATTAAATATATTTTTAAAACATTAATTACATTTTTATTCTATCATAATTTTTATTAAAAATTTTAACATGCCGAAATTAACCACTTATATTCCATTTTTAGCAATAAAAAAACGCATTTATTACAAATGCGTTAAATTTTACAACTATATATACAT
>CALVQZ010000116.1 GCA_944358275.1 uncultured Bacilli bacterium | reverse complement strand
AACATAATGGTAAGGTTGAAAGAAGTCATCGGAAAGATAATGAACGGTTTTATTCTACTCGCCGCTTTTATTCGATTGAAGATGCCAATAAACAGTTGCAAGCATACTTAAGGGAATATAATAATTTACCTATGCAACCTCTTAATAGGAAATCTCCAATTGAATTGCTTCGTGATTATTCTAACAAGTTAAAATAATCTATAGTTGGTTTGTCGTGACTATGTCACTTATGTTTGACAAACCTACATTACGTTTAATTTTTTTACAAATTTCTCTCTATTTTTTTCTTCATTGAGTACACTAATTGTAAAGAAGAAGCTTATTTTGCTTCTTCTTTAGGCTCTTCTTTTTTCTTTTCAATATTATAGTGTTTTCTTAATTTTGTCTCTATTTCTTCTTTTAATTTAGTGTTTTCTTTAAGAAGTGCTTTTACATTTTCTTTGCCTTGGCCAATTTTCTCACCATTATACGAATACCATGCACCACTTTTATCAATTATTCCTACATCGCTTGCTAAGTCTACAAGTTCTCCTTCTTTACTAACACCTTCTCCATACATAATATCTATGTTTGCTATTCTAAATGGTGGTGCTACTTTATTTTTTACTACTTTAACGACTGTTCTATTACCAATTACAGAATCTCCTTGTTTTATTTGCTCTGCTTTTCTAACATCTAATCTAATTGTTGAATAGAATTTAAGTGCTCTACCTCCTGGTGTTGTTTCTGGATTTCCAAACATAACTCCAACTTTTTCTCTTAATTGGTTGATAAATATAACTATCGTATTTGTTTTATTTATAGTACCAGATAATTTTCTTAATGCTTGACTCATAAGTCTTGCTTGAAGGCCAACATGAGAATCACCCATTTCACCTTCTATTTCTGCTTGTGGTACGAGTGCTGCTACTGAATCTATTACAATTATACTAATTGCATGACTTCTTACAAGTGCATCACATATTTCTAATGCTTGTTCTCCTGTATCTGGTTGTGATAATAGTAAGTTTTCTACATTTACACCTAGTTTTTTAGCATACACGGGATCTAATGCATGTTCTGCATCTATAAATGCTGCTCTACCACCATTCTTTTGTACTTCTGCTATAGCATGTAATGCAAAAGTTGTCTTACCACTTGATTCAGGTCCATATATTTCTATAATCCTTCCTTTAGGATATCCTCCTACTCCAAGTGCTATATCTAATGCTATTGAGCCAGTTGAACTAACATCTATCTCCATAGAATTTTTACTACCTAAACGCATAATTGCGCCTTTACCAAATTGTTTTTCAATATCTAATAAAACTTGTTCTAACATTTTATCTTTATCTAATTCTTTTTCTTTTGCCATAATTCCTCCTGTATCGTTACATTATGATTTTACTACATATCAAAAAAAATATCAAGTACTTTTTCAAACAAATGTTTGATAAATTGTTATTTCTTTTTTTCTAAATAGAAAAATTCGATATATATTTTCGAATTTTTGCTTGTATTTTTCTACAATATTTATTATTTTGCTTTTTCTAGTATTTCTATTATTTTTTTACATACTTTTCTTTTATCATAATTATCTAGTGCATAATTTCTTATATCTTGATGATTATATTTATCATATTGTTTATACATCTTTATTATTGCATCTGCATATTTTTCTATATCATTTATAGGTGTTACTATACTATTTTCTTTATTTACTATTTCCAAAGGGCCAATACAGTTAGTAGTTATAACAGGTAGCCCAGTAGAAAAAGCTTCAACTATAGGTATACAAAATGTTTCAAATGTGCTTGAAACACAAAGAGCGTCACTACTTTTTAATATATTTGGAATTTCTTCATTTTTTACATAGCCCATAAATTCTACATTACTTTCTAAATGTAAATCTTTACATATAGATTCATAATATTCTTTGTATTCACCAGTTCCAACTATCCTTAGTTTAACATTAGTATATTTTTTCTTATTTACTACTATATCTAATGCTTTTAATAATATATCTAGTGCTTTTACTTTATAAAAGTTAGATATACTTATCAATCTAAATTCATTATCTTTTCTTTTTTCTTTTAATTCAAATTTACTACAATCTATAAAATTAGGAACCAAATAACATTCTTTTTTTATTTTGTTTTCTACTATTTTCTTTATAGATTTATTTACTGCCATATACATAGATGCACTATTCATAATAGGTGTAACAAATCTTTCATATGCTTTATTTTTCATAATATCCTCAGAATGTGCATGTATTACATATGGTACATTTTCTTTATCATATATGTACTTTGCAACTAATCCCGCTGGAAGAATACTTTCTACTAAAATTACATCTGGTTTGCCAACTTTTTTTATTAAATCAAGATATGCTTTATATCCTTTTTGAGTATATTTTTTATATGCGTAATCTAAGTTTATAGATTTATAGTTTAATACTGTTTTTTTATAAAATTTAAATTTATGTTTTTTCTCATTTAAACCATCAGTTTTTTTATTTTTGAAGTATGTATATATTTCTTTTAATCCTACTCTATCTACATATAACATAGTAACATTCATATAATCATTCAATGTTTCTGCTTGTTTTATAAAATAATTTCCCCATAATGGGTCTTTTTTATTTGGATACCAACTAGGTATTACTAACACTTTTAGCTTTCTCATACTTACCTACTTTAAATTATTTATAACGTGATACATTATATCTTTTCTACCTTTTTTACTAAGAACTTGAACTAAATCAAATCCAGGTCTTCTATTACCTTCTACTAATATAGGTCCATTCTTAGTAATTGCAACATCCCAACCTACTACTTTAATATTTTGATTGATAAGTGCTGCTTCTAATACAAGTTTTTTTGTTTCTTTCCAAAATGGTAGCTCGAACTTATTAAAATAAACTCTAGTAACAGAGTGCTTTTTATACTCATTTAGATCTTTATCTATAGCATTTCCTTTAAGTTTTCCTGCTTTAGTATCTATAGATACTCCCATACCACCTTTATGAAAATTATCTACTTCACAAGTACCATTTCCAACTCTTAATGCTGCATAAAGTATTTCGCTTTTACCATTATTTACAAAAGTCATAATTCTAAGCGTATTTACAGAACTAGGATTTAACATATTCATTTTCTTATGCTGAATGATAACTTCTTCTAAAAACATTCTGTTATCTTCTAGATATGTTAAAAATTCTTTTACATTTTTTACATCACTTTTTTTCATTTTCTTTACATCATGCCCACCAAGTCCATCTATTGGTTTAATTATAAATTCTTTATTTTTCTTTAAAAATTCTTTTAAAGAATCTATTCCATCACTAGGTACAAAGAAACTTCTTCCAATGTACTTTTTAAAATTATTTAAAAAGTTAGGTTTTATTGTAAAAAATTCTTTATATTTTGAAGGACTTACTTTTTCATAAAACTTATTTTGTGTTCTTACAACTGCATATCTTCTTCTTTCTTTTATACTTCTTTTATAAAATTCATAGTTCAAATAATCTGTTAAAGTAGCACCATAAAATATATACCATATAATTACATCTATAATCATTAGTAATGTGCTTTTATTATTTTTATATGCTACATCGTCAATTCTTTTTATATATCCTTTAATTTTATTCATAAATTCATCACAACCTATAACATTATTTTCTTCGTTACTTTATCTAAATCTTCATGATACTTATCTAAATCATCATTATTTAATATATAATAATCTGCAAATGCAATTGGACCACCCTTAGCAAGATTTTCTATTTCAGATACATCTCTTGATACCGCTTCTTCTTTAGTAAGTGGTCTTACATCTCTTTCTTCTAATCTTTTATATCTATAATCTTTATCTACAACTATAGCTAATACATGTAAATTATCATTAAATTTATCTTTTAATATTTTAAGTTCATCCCACGAATAAAGTCCATCTAATATTACATTAGAATTTTTACTATATTCTTCTATTTTAGGAAGTAATATTTTTGCATATGCTCCCATACCATATTCTTTTCTTAAATACTCTCTCATATATTTTTCATTTTTTTCATTTATTTGTAGATTTGCTTCTTTTAATTTATCTAAAGTTACGCCTCCAAAATATATTTTCTTAAAACCTAGTTTTTCATAGTACTCTGTAGCAACAGATTTACCGCTACCACACATACCTACAATAGCAATAATTTTACCCATAACGCCTCCACTATTTATATATATAAGTATAGCAAAAGTATATTTTTTTGTAAATTTATAACTACAATATTTGATTATTTTATTAGACTTTTCTTATAATTTTTATATTTCTTTTCTAAATAGTAATATATTTCTTTTAATGATGCATATAAGGGGATTGAGAATATCATACCAAGTATACCGAAGAAGTATCCAAAAATAAGAAGACATATAATAGATGTTATTGGGTGAATTTTTACACTTTTACTCATTATTAAAGGATGTATAACATTTCCTTCTATAGTTTGAATTATAAGTATTATTATAGTTACTATTATTCCAAATGTAGTATTTTTTGTAAATGAGACTAATATAGGCATAACTGCTCCTATATATGGCCCTATAAATGGAATTATATTAGTTACTCCACATATAAATCCAAATAAAAGAGCATTATCTAATTTTATAATATAAAATATTATTGCACTTAATATAAATACTATAAAACTACTTAAAATTGTTCCTTTTACATAGCTTCTTAGTATGTTATTTATTTTCATTATAAGTTCATAAGTGTCTTTTTTTATAGTTGCATTTATAGTTATTACACTATTTGAAGTAAGTAGATAAAATCCAATTATAAATCCAATTACAAAGTTTGAAATACTACCTATTATATTTAAAAATGTAATAGGTATCTCTTTACTTATTTTACTTATAAAATCATTTATTATAGGCTTCATTTCGTTTTTAAAAAGAGTAATATTTATAAACTTAATGTTATTTAAAAAGTTATCTAATATATTAGGAAATATATGTATAAATTCACTTAGTTCTTTAATAAATTTAGGAATAAATGTTATTAAGGAAATATAAAATATAAATAATATAAATAGATAAACTATTATGAGTGCGAGTATTCTATTTATATTTTTTCTTTCTAAATAATTAACTATTGGTCTTAATAACCATGCTATAATTATTCCTATAAATAATGGAGTAAGTACTTTAAATAAAGTAATAATAAAGTGTATTATATCTAGTTTTTTTAGCAACATAATAATCAAATATATAGTTAAAATTAAAACTAATATATGTATATTTTTTAATACTTTATTGCTAAGTTTAATTAGTTGATTTAGTTTTTTATTATCAATATTTTTTTCCAAATGAATCACCCATATAATTGTGAGTATTTTTTTTATTTATTATTCATATATTTTCAATATAATTGTAGAATTTTGCCTTCTCATATTCTAAATTATATTTTTTTTAATGCATAGTATTAAATGAGGATGTGATATTATTAAGAAAGTTATTGGAATACCTAGAGCGCTTTTATACTACTACGATAAAGATTTATGGATTAAGTTTTTTAATGAACTTGGATTTGATACTGTTATAAGTAATTTAAGTAATAAAAAGATTTTAGATGATGGAGTTAATATTGCTAATTCTGAGGCGTGTCTTTCTTTAAAATTGTTTTTTGGACATATATGTGATTTGAAAAATAGGTGTGATTATATACTAGTTCCTAGATTGTTTTGTATTAAAAAGAATGAACAAGTATGTACTAATTTTAATGCTTTATATGATTTAGTAAATAATTTGTTTGATGTTAAGATAATAAATTATAATGTTAATTTAAATACTTTTAATTATAGACTTTGTGAGTTTATAAAAATGGGGAAAATGCTTGGATGCACTTATAAAGATTCATATAAAGCATATAAAAGTGCTTTAGAATATTCTAATTCAAAGCGTATTCATAAAGAAGTATTTCAAAAAATAAATTTAAATAGTAAGAATTTAAAAGTATTAGTTGCTGGTCATTCTTATAATTTGCATGATGAGTTAATTGGTAAGATTGTATCTGTTTTTCTTAAAAAGAATAATATTACTGTTATATATAGTGATAGAATAGAAAATACTCTTATAGATAGTGAATGTAAGAAATTATCTACAGATATTCATTGGACTTATAATAAAGAAATGGTTGCAAGTGTTAATTATTATAAAGATAAAGTAGATGGAATTATTCTTATTTCATCATTTCCATGTGGGCCTGATTCACTAATTGATGAGTTAATTAGTAGAAAGATTAAAAATATACCTGTTATAACATTAGTATTTGAAGATTTAAATAGTGAAGCAGGTGTTATAACGCGTTTAGAAAGTTTTATAGATATTATTAAGAATTTAAAGGAGAAATCATATGAAAAAAGTAATTAGTTTCCCTCATCTTAGCAATTACTATATTCCTATTTCACTTCTTTTAGAAAAGCTAACTAATCTAAAGGTTATTTCGTCACCTCATATTACTAAAAAAACTTTAGAAATAGGAACTAAGTATTCTCCTGATTCTGTCTGTATACCTTTTAAGTATAATTTAGGAAATTTCATAGAAAGCTTAGATAATGGTGCGAATATTTTGTTTACTGCAGGGGGTGGATGTAGATATAGATATTATGCAGAAGTTACAGAAGTTATATTAAGAGATTTAGGATATGATTTTGAATTTTATAAGCTTATTCCTGAAGATAAATTTTATGTTATAAAAGCATATAAGTTATTTAAAAGTATAAATAAAGATTTAAGTTTTTTTAAATATATTCATTCTTTGATATATACTTTATTATTTATTTTTTATATGGATGAAATAGATAAAATAGTAAGAAAAAATATTGGATTTGAAACAAAAAAGAATAGTCATTCTTCTCTTTATAAAAGAATGTTAAATGAGTTTAAAAAGACAGATTCTATTTTTAAGTTGAGTTTTTTATATTTTAAATATAGGCGCTTATTTAAGAAGATAAAAATAAATAAGCCTAAAGATTGTTTAAGAATTGGTATTATTGGAGAATTATATACTTCTATGGAACCTTTTTCTAATTATTTTTTAGAAAGTTATTTAGCAAAAGCGAATATTGAAGTTAAGAGATTTACAAATCTATCATATTTATTGTGGCAAAAGATATTTATAGTACGCCATATGCTTAGAGTATCAAAAAAATATTGTAAGTATACTTTAGGTGCAGATGGTTTAGATAATGTTTATCGTGCTATAAAATTACATAAGAAAAATTATGATGGAATTATTCATATTAAGCCTTTTGGATGTACTCCAGAAATTGGTGCAATTCCTATAATCCAAAGAGTTTGTAATGAAAATGATATGCCTATTATATTCTTTTCATACGACTCTGAAACATCTACTGAAGGAATTGAAACAAGACTTGAAGCATTTATAGATTTGCTTAATACAAGGAGGGATAAAATTGACTAATGCTTATCTTGGTGTAGATATTGGTTCTATTTCTACTAAAGGGGTTATAATAGATGATAATAATAATATTCTTGCTAGTTCTTATTTATGGACTAAGGGAAATCCTGTTGATGCAGTAAAAGAAGTATTATGTGAGTTAAAAAGTAAAGTTAATAATGTTAAGATTATAGGCGTTGGTACTACTGGTTCAGCAAGAAAGTTAATTGGTACTATGTTAGGTGCAAATATTATTAAGAATGAAATAACTGCACATGCTGTTGGTACAATGTCTATTTATCCAAACATTAGAACTATTATTGAAATTGGTGGACAAGATTCTAAGATAATCTTAATTAGAAATGGTATTGTTATAGATTATGCTATGAATACTTTATGTGCTGCTGGTACTGGTGCATTTCTTTCTAGCCAAGCAAAAAGATTAGATGTAGATGTAGAAGAGTTTGGTAGTATTGCTCTTACTAGTTCTAATCCTACACCTATTGCTGCAAGATGTACTGTGTTTGCAGAAAGTGATTTAGTTCATAAAGCACAGATGGGACATGCAAAAAACGATATTATTGCTGGTTTATGTAAGAGTGTTGCTCTTAATTATTTAAATAATGTTGCAAAGGGTAAAAAAATAGAAAAACCTATTATATTTCAAGGGGGAGTTTCTAAGAATATAGGAGTTGTAAAAGCATTTGAAAATATATTAAACACTAAGATAATAACTGATCCTAATGGGCATTTAATGGGTGCATTAGGAGTTGCTATTTTATCTAAAAGTGGTAAAAATATTAACTTTTCTTTTGATATTACAGAAAGTAAGTTTAATACAAATTCTGTTTATTGTGGAAAATGTCCTAATAACTGTGAAATAATTTGTGTAAGAAAAGATAATACTTTAATAGATAGTTGGGGTAATCGTTGTGAAAGAGGATATGATAAAGTTATAAATATAAAAAAATAGAGAGTCTTGACCTAGCTAAATAAAAGTAGACATCTACCTTTTTGGTTATTGTCTACTTTTTATTATTCCACTTCATATTGCTCTATTTTTTGTTTTCAATTTCATTTTTTATTTTAGATAAAAACTCTTTAGTATCTAAAGTAATAGTTTCCTTACTTCCAAATATTCTATAACTAATTAGATTATTTTCTTTTTCTTTATCGCCTAATATAAGTGTATAAGGTATCTTTTTTGTTTGACTTTCTCTCATCTTATAACTTAATTTTTCATCTTTTAAATCAATACTTGTTCTTATTCCTTCTTCTTTTAATATTTCAAATATTTTAGTCGCATACTCGCTATGATATTCATTGTTAACAGGTATTATATTAACTTGTGTTGGACTTAACCAAAGTGGAAGTATTCCTTTTGTTTCTTCAAGCAAAAATGCTGTAAATCTATCAAATGTACCAAATATAGCTCTATGTATTACAACAGGTGTCTTTTTTGTACCATCTTTATCTATATAGCTTAAATTAAATCTTCTTGGTAATAGAAAATCTAATTGGCATGTTGAAAGTGTTACTTCAGGACCTACTGCTGGTTTTACTTCAACATCTAATTTAGGTCCATAGAATGCCGCTTCTCCTATTGCTTCATAATATTTGCATCCATATTCATCTAGTACACTTCTTAGTTTATCTTCTGCCATATTCCACATATCATCATCATCAAAATATTTTTCTTTATCTTCTTTATCTCTAAGTGATAATCTAAATTTATAATTCTTTAAGCCAAAGTCCTTATATACATCTAATATTAAAGATACAACCTTCTTAAATTCATCCCCTATTTGTTCAGGAGTTACAAAAAGGTGAGCATCATTTTGGCACATACATCTAACTCTTTCTAACCCTTTAACAGCTCCACTTGCCTCATATCTAAAGTCTGTTGCAAATTCACCAATTCTAATAGGTAAATCACGGTATGAATGTAGTTCATTTGCATACACCAGCATATGATGTGGACAATTCATTGGTCTTAATACAAATTCTTCTTCATCTACTTTCATAGCAGGAAACATATTTTCTTTGTAATGATCCCAATGGCCTGATGTTTTATATAAATTTGTAGTACCAACACATGGTGTATATACGTGATTATATCCTATTTTTTGTTCTTTTTTATAGATGTAGTTTTCTAATTCTTTTCTAATAATTGCTCCATTTGGTAACCATAAAGGCATACCTTTTCCAACTAAGTCATGAGATGTAAATATATTTAAATCTTTTCCTATTTTTCTATGATCTCTTATCTTAGCCTCTTCTAATTCATTTAAATATTCATTTAAATCTTCTTCATTAGTAAAACATACACCATATATTCTTTGTAACATCTTATTTTTTGAATCACCTTTATAATATGCTCCACTAAACTTTGTCAATTTAAAATACTTTAATTCTTTAACTGTATCAACATGTGGGCCTCTACATAAATCAGTAAAATCTCCTTGTGTATAGCAAGATATAACTGTAGAATCTTCATCCATTCTTTCTATTAAATCTATCTTGTATGGATCATTTTTAAATCTTTCTAAAGCTTCAGTTTTACTTATTTCTTCTCTATAAATCCTTTTTCCATCTTTAGAAATTTTCTTCATTTCTTTTTCAATTTTTTCTAAATCACCTTCTTTTATTACATCATCTCCTAAATCGACATCGTAATAAAATCCATCTTCTATTACTGGTCCTACCCAAAATAATGCATGTGGATAAAGGTGTTTAACTGCTTGTGCTAAAAGGTGTGCACAACTATGATTTAATATACTTAGTTTTTCATCTTCTTTAATGTTTTTCATAATTCCTCCTATAATAAAAACCTAGAATAAGGAGTCAAAAAGACGGTACCATCCTAGGTTTAACTTTACTTTTTAACGGTCTTAACCGAGATTACTTTTATAATCCTACTAAAAAGGTAGTAATTATTATTATTCACTGTTATCTTACACCTAGCGATAACTCTCTTTAAGCTTCAAATAATAATCGTGTCCTTCATCAATGTATTTACGCAAATAAGTATAATACTTTTAGTAAATAAAGTCAAATGCTAATAGTATTTATAACTTCCATTGTTTCTATTTTTTTTCTTAATTTTTTGCATATACTCATGGGGTATTTCAACTTGTTCTTCTTCACATCTTTTTCTATAACTATATTTTGGTATACTGTAGTTTTTTTGTTGATTTTCTTGAGTCATTTGCACTATTTCTTCCTGAAGTACAAAATCAGCATTTAATTCACAATATCTAGATAATTGAATTATTTCACTCGCATATACTAATATACCATTTATTTCTTTAAAATACTCTTTTGTTGGTGGTCTTCTTGTTTCATTTAATTCTTTAAACAAAACATTTAAATCATGATATAGATATGATGCTTTTCTTTCTAAAGCATTTAAATCATCATGAGCAAATCTAGTTAATATAGCACCATTATCTATCGTAATTCTTCCACCCTTTCTTGCTTCTAATATATGATGATAACTATATGGATTTTCTCTACATAACTTATAACCCATCCAGCA
>CALVQZ010000115.1 GCA_944358275.1 uncultured Bacilli bacterium | reverse complement strand
TAGATTAAATTTTAAATTAGTTTGGAGGTAAAAACATGGCTTTAATTAAATGTCCTGAATGTAAAAAAGAAATAAGTGATACAGTAAAAAAATGTCCGCATTGTGGGTTTAAAATTAAGAATAATATTGATTTTAAAGAGTTATTAAAAAATAATAAGAAAATGGTATATTCTATTATATGTATTATATTTGCTATAGTAATAATAATTTTAGTTAATAGCTTTACTGGTGTTAAAGAACATAAGGATAGTAAAAAAATGAAAACACATTTAGAATCAATTGGATACAATTGTGTTACATATAGTCCAAATAACACTGGGGATATATGTGATTATTGTTATTATTGCACTAATACTACTAATAATGGTATAAATCAGGTAATACAAATTGATTATAGAGATAACGATGTAATCTATAAGGAAAGTGTTTATGATTCTTATGAATTTAGTATAAGTAGTGATAAATATAATTCTAATTCAAAAAGAACTCAAAAAGTAATTTATAATGATTTAATTGATAATATAAATTTTAATTTTGAGGGAAAAGCAAAAAATTATTTTGTTGTTGGAGAGAATGTTGATTGTGATGGTTATAAATATGGCGAAAGTAAAATGATTTGTCCAGATATAATAAATGATGTGAATTCATCTATGAGAATATTTGAAAGTTATTTTTCAGGAGCAGGGATCGAATTAGGAAAGTAGGAGAAATTTATGAAAAAAATATTAGGATTAATTTTATGTGGTGTTTTGGTTTTAGGTATTACTGGTTGTGGGAATAATAATGAATCTGAAAGTAATAATAATAGTTCATCTAATAATGAGAATAATAAAGTAGAAGAACAAGTTGCTCTTTATGATGAAGTAATTGAATGTAATCAAAAAACTACCAATTCATATATTAATTATTATTTGAAAAATGATAGTGTTATTGAAGTTAAGAGATATACTGATTATAGAACAGATAATGAAAATATATCAGAAGCTGAATTTGAACAAGGCTTAAAAGCAATTAAGTTAGAAAGAGAAAATGCAGGATTTAAAAATGTTGAAATAGTTGAAGATGGTATTTTATTAACTATTACAGAGGTAGATACTGATTGGACTTATTATAGTGGAACTAAAAATGATGTATATCAAAATATGGAAAAAGATTTTTATGAAGCAGGATATAGTTGCGTAACTAAATAATTTGGGAGGAAAGTATGAAAAAAATATTTAGTTTAGTTTTATGTGGGGTTTTGGTTTTGAGTATTACTGGTTGTGGGAATAAAAGTAATAAATTTTTAAAATATTTGGAAAATAATAATTTTAAGTGTGTAAGCGGTACTAGAGATAGTGATTTTGGAAACACTTGTACAAAGAATAAAGAAGTTTTTGAATTATCAGCTAGTGGGCAGGTTATTTATACTATTAGGAATGGTACTTATCATTATTCAATTAGTAGTAGTAAATATTATGAAGGTTCTAAAAGTAGTCAAACTGCAATTATTATGACTGATGATGATAGTGTTACTTGTTATTATTTACCAGATGGTGGAAGTTTTAGTTATGGTGGAGAGTTTGATACTGATTCAACTAAAGATATATGTATAAGATATATTGATAAAGTAAATGATTCTTTGAGAGATTTTGAAAAGTATTTTAATGATGCTGGGGTTGAATTAGGAAAGTAGGAGGAAAGTATGAAAAAAATATTAGGTTTAATTTTGTGTGGAGTATTAGTGTTAGGAATAACTGGTTGTGGGAATAATAATGAATCTGAAAATAATAATAATTCTTCAAATGGGAGTGTACAAGAAGAAAGCAATTCTAATGTTTTTGTAAACGAAAAGACATATTATTGTTCTGAAAAGGATGATGATGATTGGTATTATTACTTTTATTATGAAAATGATGAATTGGTAAAAGTAAAAGTATTAGCTGCTAAATGGACTGGTCTTTTTGAAGATTATTCTGAAATTAAGGCAGAATCTATGAGCTATGATGGTGTAACTTTAAGTAAGGATTCTGATTTCATATATTTTGATATAGATGTAAAAAATGGTGGTTATAAATATTTGAATGATGCTTTTAGTGATTTAGGAGCATTAGAAAATAATTCATCATGGGATAATGTAAGTAAAATTATGGGCAATGAACATAAGTGTGTAGAAAAGTAAAACATAAAAGTAGTTCATATTTAGAACTACTTTTCATATGTAAACAATTTAATTAATTATTTAAAATCAAACAATAAATAAAGGTGGTAAAGAATGAAATACGATGGATATAAATTGAAACATAATATAGAATTAACTAAAACAGCTGAGGAATATTTAGATAATGACTTTGAAGGATTAATAGAACTATTCTTAAAATACTTAAATGATGAAGGAATAGAAATATATAATGAAGATTCTCTAAAATTTGAATTAGGCACATTCTTGAGAATCATATTACCTAAATACCATGTCAGCTTTGAAAAGAATATAAGATGCTTCGTACCTGATGCAAAAACAAGAAAACATGAAATAGATATAACAATCTACCCTAAAGAAAGTAATAACGATAAATTAAATGATGGCACATTAGAACTAATCAATCCAAAAACAGCTTATGCTATTGAATTAAAATTCCCATCATTTAAAATAGAAAAAGTAAATGATGAATTTGTAAATAAATATAATAATGGCACTAATAGGATATTAGAAGAGTTAGAAACAGATCTAGAGTTTATTAGGGAATTAACTGACAATAGTTTCAAAAATGCATGGAGCTTTGTGCTTGTACCTCAAATAGCAAAATCTATTTACAAATTCCCAGAAAACTCAAATAGAACAGTTGCTGATATATATGATAGGTTTAGAGAATTTGATAATCAAGGAATTAAGAATAATCAACATGGTATTACGTGGCTAGAATGGGAAAATAAAGGTAAATACTATATTAAAAGTGGATGTCAAAAATAAGGAGTAGATGTAAAAAGTCTGCTTTTCTTGTGCTTAAATCTTATAACGCATCTTACACAGAATATCAAAATTTAGAATAAATATGGTATAATGATTATAGAAGGAGGAAACTTATGAAAAGAATATTAGGTTTAATTATATGTGGTGTTTTGGTTTTAGGTGTTACAGGTTGTGGTAAAGAAAGTGATCAAGACAAAATGACTACTTATTTAGAAACCGCTGGGTATGAATGTAATGAAAATGGGACTTGTACAATAGATACAAAAGAAGATTATAGTTATTCTATGGTAATGGCTAGTAATAGTTCCGATCTTTACACTTCACATTTTTACAGAATATATGATAATGGGGATAAAATAGAAATACCAGTAGCTGGATATTCAGTTAAAAGTCTTTCTGCTATATACACAGATAATAGCGGAGAAACATATAAACTATATGATGAAAACACAAATCTATTTAAAAAAGGCAAATATGTTCTATGTGACCATTATGAAGAGAAAAAAAGAGACGCTTGTGATTTAATATGGTTAGATGTTAACGAAACAAAAGAAGAATTAGAAGATCTATTTGCTAAAGCTGAAATTGATCTAGTACCACAAAATTAATATTATTAAATAAATCTTAATAGAACAGGCAGATGTAAAAAGTCTGCTTTTCTTGTGCTTAAATCTTATAACGCATCTTACACAGAATATCAAAATTTAGAATAAAT
>CALVQZ010000114.1 GCA_944358275.1 uncultured Bacilli bacterium | reverse complement strand
TAGGAATCTTTATATAATTATTTCAATTATTTTAATAATATATGACGCAATTATTATCAATGGCATACAGATGGAAGTTGTAATAACAGAAATGTTGTTATCATTGATTACTTTAACTTTAATAAATAAGGAGATAAAAAATCACAATCTAATAAGTTGTGAAAAAAGATTAGTTGAAGGAAAAGCTTTAATTTATGATAGAGAATATAATGAGGTACTTCAAGTATATACCTCAATTACATGGCCTATATTTTCTTCTGGTGTATAAGCAGTGTTATTAAAAAATAAAGAAGATGCATTTGAACTTGCTGAAGCTATTGTTGGTGAAGAAAATATAATATATATGGACTATAATGATAAAGATTTAGAATTAACTTATAGCAAAAAAATAAAATAATAGATAAAAAGTTAAATTGATGTTAAAAAGGAAGATTAGAATTGCTAGTTCTTTCTTTTTTTGTTATACTAAAGATAGGGTGATAATATGACAGTGCACATTGATGCAAGTAAAGAAGATATAAGTAATATAGTTATTATGCCAGGAGATCCTTTAAGGGCAAAACTAATTGCTGAAAGTTATTTAAAAAATTATAAACAAATTAACAAAACTAGGAATATGTTTGGTTATACTGGGTATTATAAAGATAAAAGAATAACAGTAATGGCTAGTGGTATGGGAAATGCTAGTATGGGAATTTATTCATATGAGTTATTTAATGATTATGATGTAGACTATATAATTAGAGTTGGTACCACAGGAGCATATACTGATAAATTAGATTTATATGATATCGTACTTGTAGATAATTCATATAGTAATAGCGCTTATGGTATAAATCTAGGTTATGATAACAATTATATTGAAAGTTCTTCAAAAATAAACGATGTTATAGAGGAATATGCAAAGAAAAATAATATAAATATAGTAAGAGGTAATATCCATTGTACAGATACATTTTATACAAAAGATTATAGTGAATATTTAAAATATAATTGCGTAGGTGTTGAGATGGAAACATTTGCACTTTTTGTTAATGCCAAAATACTCAATAAAAAAGCAAGTGCTATATTGACAGTTTCTGATAGCTTAGTAACTGATAAAAAAATTTCTAGCACTGAAAGAGAAAAAAGTACATTGAAAATGGTAGAATTAGCACTTGAATCAATTTTGAACCTATAAATTATATTTTTTTTCATATAATAAATATGAAAGGAGTAGTAAACATATGAAATATGAAAAAATAAATTTAGGATCATACAATTTACATCTTATAAATACAGACAAATTTAAAACAACTACAATTTCAGTAAATTTTAGAGAAAAAATAAAGAAAGAAGATATAACAAAAAGAAAGTTTTTATTCCAAATGTTGTGTTCTACTTCTTTAAAATATAATACTAATAGATTATTTGAAATAAAATTAGAAGATTTATATTCTATAAATTTAGGACATTCTAATATAAAATTTGGGAATATAATAAATAGTTATATTGATATAAATTTTTTAAATGAAGAATATAGCGATGATAATTTGCTTACTGAATCAGTTGATTTGCTATTTGAACTTATATTTAATCCAAATGTAAAGGATGGGAAATTTGATACTAAAGCATTTAATCAAATTAAAGATAAAATGAATCTAATATTAGATTCAGAAAAAGAAAATATTCAAAAATATACATTAAATAGATCATTGGAGTTAATGGATGAAAGTGACCCTGTTTCATTTAATTTATGGGGTTATAAAGAGGATTTGGATAAAATTACTGAAGAATCATTGTACGAATATTATAAAGAACTATTGAAGACTAATATAGTTGATATATTTATAGTTGGTAATGTAGATAAAGATAAAATAGTAAGTATTTTTAAAGATAAATTTAAAATAAATACTATAAAAAAAGATGATATTGAAGCATTTGTTAGTTATGATAAATGTAAAAGAGCTAAGACTGTTGAAGAAGAAATGAATTTAAAACAATCAAAAATATCGATAGTATTAAAAGCACTTAATTTATCATTATTTGAAAGAAGATATGTACTTCCTTTATATACTACTATATTAGGTGGTGGTGGAACATCTAGATTATTTGAAAATGTAAGAGAGAAAAATTCACTTGCATATACTATTACTGCTGTACCTAAATCACCAAATTCTATAATTATGATATATGGTGGTATAGATAAAGAAAATTTTAATCAGGCGTTAAAATTGATAAAAAAGGAAATAAAATTAAAACACGTTACAGAAGAAGAGTTAGAAAATGCAAAAAAAGAACAAATTTCATCAGTTAATATATTATTAGATAGTCCATCTAATATAATAAATTATTATTTTGGAATAGAAGTATTTAAAGCTGATACTATAGAAGAAAAAATTGAAAATTGTAATAAAGTAACTATAAAAGACATAGAAATGCTTTCAAATAAAATAAAGATAGCAATAGTTTACTTATTGAAAGGAAAATCTAATGAAGAAAATTAAAATAGGTTTTTATAATTCAGAAATATATTATGAAAAAATAAAAAATGGACTAGAAGTATATATTCTTCCAAATAAAACAGTAAATAACGTGTTTGCTACATTTACTACAAAATATGGAGGATGTAATTTTCCTTTTAATATAAATAATAAATATATGAAGGTTCCAAATGGTATAGCGCATTTTCTAGAACACAAGATGTTTGAACAAAAAAATGGCTTAGATCCATTTACATTCTATAATAAATCAGGTACTTATTGTAATGCTTTTACAAATTATTACAATACTTCATATTTGTTTACTGGAGTAGATAATTATAAAGAAAATTTGAAATATTTGTTAAATTATGTACAATCACCATATTTCACTGATGAAAATGTAGAAAAAGAAAAAGGAATAATTACACAAGAGTTAAAAATGTACGATGATATGCCTGACAATATCATATTTGAAAGAACTATATATAATTTATTCAATAGTCATCCAATTAAATATCCAGTAGGTGGAACTATAGCTGATATAGTTAAAATAACTAAAGAAGAGTTATATAGTTGTTATAAAACATTTTATAATCCAAACAATATGTTTCTTGTAATAACAGGGAATGTAGATCCAGAGGATACTATAAAAACAATTAAAGAAAATCAAGATGAGAAAGAATTTGATGATATAGCAATAGAATTAGAAAAAATAGATGAAGAAGATAAAGTAGCAAAAAAAGAAGAAATAATAAAACATAATGTAGCAATTCCTTATGTAGCATATGCAGTTAAAATACCAGTTAGTAAGTTTGATTATATTGATAAAAAGAAAAGGAATCTATATTTATCAAGTATGTTTAATATATTGTTTGATGAAACATCACTTTTCTTTGAAAAAATGAAAGAAGAAGATTTGTTAGATACTCCTATCGATATAGATACATTAGATACAGATAAGCATAAAGTATTCTTATTATCATTTAAATCAAAAGATTATAGAAAAGTTATAAAAGGAATAGATGAAGTATTAGAAAAAATTGTGATTAAAGAAGAAGAATTAAATAGAAAAAGAAAAGTTAATATAAGTAATATGTTATATGTTTTTGATGATATTTCTAAAGCAAATAAATGGTTATTAAATAATAAGATAATGTATGATGATATATATAGTAATATATATGATGTATTAAAAAGTATGAATAAAAAAGAAATGGATGAAATTATAGATAATCTTAATGTTAGTAATAAGTCTGTTTTAATTATAGAAAATCAAGATACTGATTGATAATTCTTGATTTTTTTCTTTTATAAAACAAAATAATGATGTATAATGTAAGTGTGTCCTCGTAGCTCAGTAGGATAGAGCAATCGCCTCCTAAGCGATAGGTCGGAAGTTCGAATCTTCTCGGGGACGCCAGATTGTATGTAAAATATCTTGAAATTCTTTGATTTCAAGACATTTTTTATAATAAATTTAATATAGAGATAAAAAATGAATTTAAAACAAGTCCAAAAAGATATTTGGCAAAACTAACTAAATAATTATGAAAAAAAGTTTCTAAAAATGAAAAAAGAGTATATAAAAATGTTGATGGTACAAATATTAGAGTTAGTGATTAAGAAGAATATAATTTTTTTTATTATTTTGAAAATTATTATGGAATATATGATGTAAATATTATATAAAAATTAATGCATAGATATATTTGATTATTTTATTTACTTTTAACTTTTAATATTGTATACTTGTATTGTAGCATTAGAAAATAAGGAGAAAAAAAATGAAAAAAATATTATCTATTATAACTATCTTTGTTTTATCATTTTTATTAGTTGGCTGTGGTTGTGAAAATAAAGAAGATAAAAAAGAAGAAAATAATGAGCAAAATCAAATTGAAGAAACTTTAAAAAGTTTTTACACTGATGATAATAAGTTAGTATACAATAATGGCGATGTTTATAAAATGGTATTTTATTATGAAGATGATAAAATTACAGGATTAGAACATTATTATGAATATAAAGATGAAAAAGAAGCTAAAGAAAAATATGAAGAAGATAAAGAAACATTAAAAAATAATACTTCTATTAAAGATATTATATTAAGTGGTAAATATGTAGTGTATGTATTATCTGGTGATCAATATGAAGGAAAAACAGTGCAAGAAGTAAAAGACTCCTATACATATTTAATACCAGTTTATGAGTAGATTTATGTAATTCATAAGTCTTTTTTTTAGCTCTTGTGTTAACTATTGCACCACATACTATTGACATTTATGACAAAAAGTGTATAATAACAAGCATTTGAAGGGGGAAGATTGTTATGAATATAAATTGTTTAACATCTTTATTAAAAAGCAAAAATTTTAATAATGAAGAGATTACTAATATATTAAAAGAGGTATCTAAAGTTAAAGAAATTACTGAGTATAAATATTTTGTATTATGCTATACTAATTTACTAGAAAGAAAAGATATTAAAAGTACTGATATAATTAGCTTACTTAATAGTATGAATAATTCTAAGGAAGATTGGCAAATGTCATATGCTTGTTATACTTTAAGTGAATCTAAATTATTAACTAGTGATATGAGTATTTCTGATATTTCAAGTATAATTGGTAATATAATAAATGCAGAAGAAAGATTTCAAGCAGTATATGGATATAAAACATTGTGCTATACTGATCTACTAGAAAGAGAAGATGTAAATACATTTAATATAAATGATATTGTAAAACAAATTACAACTGCTGAAACAGCGTGGCAATCTGATTATGGATTTTTAACTTTAATGGATACTAATTTACTAAATAGAAAAGATTTTTCTATGGAAGATATTACTCGTGTAGTTAGTTTTGTGACAAAAATGACTGAGAAATATCAAGCAGCAACTTGCTATAACACTTTAAGTGATACTTCTATACTATATGATAAGAATGTAAAATCAAAAGATGTAATAAATGTTTTAGAAGAAAATATTGAATATCAAAAGACAATGAGAATTAGATAAATTGTCTTTTTTATATGGTCTAACATAGATTTTTTATATTGACAATTTTAAAAAAAATTAGTAAAATGATATGGCTTTTGTAAAAGCAAAAATATAAATTATGAAAGGAGTAAAATTGCAAAGTATTATTTTAGAGGAAAAAGAAATTTATGGATGTATCAAAGAACTTTTAAATGAGTGTAAGACAACTAGTGTAGAGGTTAATAATGCAAGATATCATCACAATTCAAGCTATTTTGTAGCACCTTCTATCGTAGAACGTGGAATATTACCACTTAATGAATTAAATAAGAAAGGATTAGCTAATATTTCGGATGAAGTACTAGAACTTATGGATGATCCCTCTTCACATGCTAATGGAAATGAAGGAGTATCACTATCTGTTGTTGGATTAGAAGATTTGAGTGAGAAAGAAATTGAATATGATCCTTTTTCTAAAGAACAAGTAGATTTTATTGTATCAGATGAGGTTAAGGCATTTAGATCAAGTGCTAATTATGGAAATGAATTTATTGCATTTGGAGGTATTGAACCTGAAAAACTAAAGTCGATAGATATTAGACTCATAAAATACATTGAATCATTTGTTGATAGCGATAAACATGTAGGGTTGGAAGATTTAATCGAAAGATATCGTTGTATTAAAGAAGTTGCAATGTCATTAAAAGAAAATAATATGGATATTCCATTAAGAGAAATGTCTAGCGAAGATGGTGTAGCACTAGATATAGACAAAGTTATAGATGCACCAATTCTATTGTTAAAGCAATAATATGCTTATATGATCAAATAGAATAGATATTTGATTTTTTTTTGTTTTAATAATGTTTTACATAAAATAAAAATTTGTATTTTTTCTAATATACTAAGCATTAGTTAGAATATTTTTATATAATTTAGTTTAATCTTTTTAAAGAAATGTTATAATATATATGTTTAGTGATATTTTAATTGTTGATATTGTAATTAAAAAACGAATAATTTTCTTTTTTTATTGACTTAAAAGCGTATATTTAAGTATACTAAAGTATATGGATGTGGTAGTAGTGAATGATGATAATTTTAGTAATATAGATATTTCTATTATGTTAGATGAAATAAAAAATGCTGATGAAGTATGGCAAAAAGAATATGGATATGATGTTTTATATTCTACTAATCTTTTAAAGTGTAATAATTTAGATATACATGATATTATAAGTATATTAAGAGAAATAACTACTGCTAAAGAAGAGTATCAAGCAGAATTAGGGCTTCTTACTTTAAGTGGGTCTACATTATTAGAAAATAATTATAGTGGTATTTTTATATTTAATTTGTTAAGGGAAGTTACTACTGCTAAAGAGGAATATCAAGCAGAATATGGATGTTTTTCTATATGCTATACGATATTACTTGATAATGAGAAGTTTAATGATTTTGATATTATAAGTATTATACATGAAATAACAAATTCTAAAGAAGAATATCAGGCAGAATATTGTTATAAAGCACTAAGAGAGACAAAATTATTGCAAGCATATAATTTAAGTGCTTTTGATACTCATGTTATATTAAGAAAAATAACAAATTCTAAAGAAGAATACCAAGCAATGTATACTTATAAAATAATAAGTAATGTTTTATTAAAGATACGAGACTTAGATTACTCTAGCCTTATAAATTTGATAGATAAAGTAATTGATGTAGATGAAGAAGAAACAAAAAGAAGATATGAAATCTTAATTTCTAATATTTTTGAAAACAAAGGTTTAGAAGAAAGTATTCATATAATGGAAGATACTAAAATAAGAAAAAGTATTTAAGTAATAATATAGTAAATATTTCATATAATTTACTATGTATAAGATAAAAAATATTGATTATGAATCTACAATTTATTTAAATGAAGATGTAATTTATTACCATAAAATACTATATAATAGGTATATGGATAGATTAAATACAATACTTATTAAATATAATTATAATTTTTCTCTTCCAAAAGAAAGTGTTTATTATAATATTGAAAAGTTTAATATAGAAGATAGGGATAATATTTTATTTAATCTTGGTGGTGTTTTAAATCATGAATTATATTTTGATAATATAGACCCTAATGTTGAAAATGTTAAAAATAATGAATTTTTAGATAGAATTATTTTAAAGTATGGTTCATTTTCTAACTTTAAAAACATTTTTAAAAAAGAAGCATCTTACCTAGTTGGTTCAGGCTATACATTTTTAGTACTCGACAAAAATAATAATTTTAAAATAATAAATTTACCAAATCAAGAACTTCCAATATCATTAGGCTTTAAAACTTTAATTGCCTTAGATTTGTGGGAGCATGCTTATTATTTACAATATAATGTAAATAAAAGTGAATACATAGATTTATTTTTAGATAATCTAAATTTAAGTAATATAAATAAGATATATATAGATATATTAAGTAAGTAATGTTTTTTTAAATAAAAAAATTAAATTTGCAAAAAATAAAAAATGTAAAATTTAAAAAAATGTTTAAAAAAAACATTGCTTTTTATTTTGCTTTAATATATAATTTTTATGAAAGTAGAAGGAGTGATATGTTGGAAGATGTTTTGAGTGAATTAGTAGTTGTAAAAAGAAGTGGGCAAAGAGTTTCTTTTAATAAAAATAAAATAGCAATAGCTATTAAACAAGCATTTGATAGTGTTTATAAAACTTCTAATGAAGATAAAGTTAATAAAGTTTATAGTAAAGTACTTGAATATATAGAGAATAACTTTTCACTTAGAAAAACAATAAACGTAGAAGATATTCAAGATATAATAGAAAAAACATTAAAAGATGAAAAATATATAGAAGTATATAATGCATTTAATGAATATAGAGTTAAAAGAGCAGCATCTAGAGATATTTTTGATAGAAAAGAAGAACATAAATTTGTAAGAGCAACTGAAAAACTTGTATTTACAGCAAGTGAAAATGAAAATAAAAGTCCATCTTTAGTTTTACTTAATTTTGGTAGAACAATATCTGATGAATTTTCAAGATCTTATTTAATAGATTCAAAATACATAAGAGCACACGATGAAGGACTTATTTATATTCACGATTTAGATTATTATGCTCTAGGTACTATCAAAGATACATTTATAGATTTTTCTAATACAAACTTAGATAATTGTTTACAAAGTATAGCAAGCGTTATTCTAAATTTTAAAAAAGAACAATATAAAGAACAAGCAATACCATCTATAGATTATCTACTAAGTACATATCTAATAGAAAAGTTTAAAAAGAAATTCAATAGAACAGTTAAAAGATACTTTAAACTAGAAGGATTTGATAATTATATCAATTTAAAAAGTATAGAAAGTTTAATTTATAGATTAAATACTATTTATATAGATTTTAGTATATTTGATAAGTATTTACTAAATGATAGAGTAATAAAGATATTTAATTTTGCATATGAAACTTCTTTAAATGATACAAAAGAAGAATTTAAAGACAATTTAAAAAATTTATTAGTAACATTAAATAATCTAAGTAGCTCATTTGATAATTCCTCATCAAGTATAAGTATAGGTTCTTGTGATACTAAAGATGGTAAATTTATACAAGATATATATATTGAAATTATATCTGAGTTAGATAGATTAGATAATGTAACTACAGTTTATAAAGTTAAAGATGATGATAGATTAGAATGTATAAGTAAGCTAATATGCTTAAATAAAAATGTAGTAGTTACTTTTGTTAATGCTTCTTATAATAAATTGTTTTTAAAAAATAATAGTCATAGATTTGAAGTAGAATATTTTAGTAATGGAGATAAGATAACTGATAATGTATTTGATAAAAATCAAACTTCAATAGGAAGAATGATTATATCAAAAACATCTATTAACTTAGTTAGAATAGCACTTAATTCTAATACATTAGAAGAATTTTATAATAAATTATCTACTACATTAGAATTAGTTAAAAATCAACTATTACAAGATTTTGAATATATTTCTTCTAAATATAAAGAAAATTTTAAATATATATTTGAATCAAACTATTTAATAGATAATGAAAAATTAGAGCAAGAAAAAAAGATAAGAAAAGTAATTAAAAATGGTACTTTATCTATTGGATATGTAGGTTTATATGAATGCCTTTTACTTTTTGATAAAGATGTAGATTATGCAGTTGAAATAATTAAATTTATAAAAGAAAAATGTGATGAATTTACAAATGAATATAAATTAAATTTCTCACTTAGAGAAACAGATGAAGATGAAGCGCTTAAATATTTAAAAGCGCTAGATAAATCTATATATGGAATAATACCAAAAGTAACAGATAAAGAATATAGTATATTTAGTAATAATCTTACATCATTATCTTTTGAAGATAGATTTAAAATAGAAAAATATATTCATAAATATTCAAATGGAGGATATAAAGAAGTTATATATTTACCTAAAAATTATAGTTATAAAAAATTATATGATGTATTAGAATTAGCAATGAAATATGATATTGGATATATAAAAATAAAGATGGGAAAAGGGTAATATGAATATAATAAGTGGATTCGATAAATTAACATTACTTAATTATCCTGGTAAAGTAGCATGTACGATATTTACAAAAGGATGTAATTTCAAGTGTCCATTTTGTCATAATTCATCTTTAATAGAACTAGGGAACTCTTCATATATGTATGATGAAGTATTCTCTTACTTAAATAAAAGAAAAAACATATTAGAAGGAGTATGTATTTCAGGTGGTGAACCCTTAATACATAAAAACATAAAGATACTTATTAAAAACATAAAAGAGTTAGGTCTTTCTATTAAGATAGATACAAATGGAAGTAATCCTGATATGCTAAAAGAACTAATAGATGATAATTTAATAGATTATGTTGCAATGGATATAAAAAATACATTTGATAAATATGACATTACAACAGGATGTAAAGTAAATATAGATAATATAAGAATGAGTATAAATATAATTGAAAATAGTAACATAGATTATGAATTTAGAACTACTATTGTTAAAGAATTACATAATAAAGAAGATATAGAAAATATAGTAAAAATGCTTAATAGCAAATCAAAATATTACATACAAAATTTTGTTAATAGCGATGGGGTTTTAAATAAGAATTTAAGTGGTTTTACTAATGAAGAATTAGTAAAGTTAAAAAATGAGTTGAATTATAGTAATATATATTTTAGAGATTTATAGGAGAGTGATTTATATGTATAAAGTAAGAAAAAGAAATGGAAAAATTGTAAGTTTTGATATAGAAAAAATAAAAGAGGCTATTAAAAAAGCATTTGATGCTGAAAATGTTAATTATAATGATGATATTATCGATTTTTTAACTCTTAAAGTTACATCTGATTTTGAACCTAAGATTAAAGAAAATATTGTAAATGTAGAAGATATTCAAGATAGTGTTGAAGCTGTTCTTTCTAAAGCTGGATATACAGAAGTAGCTAAAGCATATATCTTATATAGAAAATTGCATGAAAAGATGAGGAATGTAAAATCAACTATATTAGATTATAAAGATGTAGTTAATAGTTATGTTAATGTAACAGATTGGAGAGTTAAAGAAAATTCTACTGTAACTTATTCAGTAGGAGGGCTTATTTTAAGTAACTCTGGTGCAATTACAGCAAATTATTGGTTAAGTGAAGTATATGATGAAGAAATTGCAAATGCTCATAGAAATGCAGATATGCATATTCATGATTTATCTATGTTGACAGGATATTGTGCAGGTTGGAGTTTAAAACAACTTATAAAAGAAGGTTTAGGTGGAGTTCCAGGTAAAATAACATCTTCTCCTGCAAGGCACTTATCTACATTATGTAATCAAATGGTAAATTTCTTAGGAATAATGCAAAATGAATGGGCAGGAGCACAAGCATTTAGTTCATTTGATACTTATTTAGCACCTTTTGTAAAAATTGATAACCTTTCATACAAAGAAGTAAAACAATGCATACAATCATTTATATATGGTGTTAATACACCAAGTAGATGGGGAACACAAGCACCATTTACTAATGTAACATTAGACTGGGTAGTTCCAAACGATTTAGCAGAATTAAATGCAATTATAGGTGGTGAGGAAGTAGATTTTAAATATAAAGATTGCCAAAAAGAAATGGATATGGTTAATAAAGCATTCATAGAAATAATGATAGAAGGAGATGCTAATGGAAGAGGATTTCAATATCCAATACCAACTTATTCAATAACAAAAGAATTTAATTGGGAAGAAACTGAAAATAATAAATTACTATTCGAAATGACTGCAAAATATGGTACTCCTTACTTTTCTAACTATATAAATAGTGATATGGAACCAACAGATGTAAGAAGTATGTGTTGTAGACTTAGACTAGACTTAAGAGAACTAAGAAAAAAATCGGGTGGATTCTTTGGTTCTGGAGAATCAACTGGGTCTATTGGAGTTGTTACTATTAACTTACCAAGAATCGCATATTTAGCAAAAGATGAAAAAGATTTCTACTTAAGACTTGAAAAAATGATGGATATAGCAGCAAGAAGTTTAAAGATTAAAAGAAATGTAATAACAAAATTATTGAATGAAGGATTATACCCATATACAAAAAGATATTTAGGTACTTTAGACAATCATTTTTCTACAATAGGACTTATTGGTATGAATGAAGTAGGATTAAATGCAAATTGGTTGAGAAAAGATCTAACTCACAAAGAAACTCAAGAATTTGCAAAAGATGTACTTAACTTTATGAGAGATAAATTATCTGATTACCAAGAAGAATATGGTGACTTATATAACTTAGAAGCAACACCTGCTGAGTCTACTACATATCGTCTTGCAAAACACGATAAGAGTAGATATCCAGATATTATAACTGCAAGTGATAATAATGAAATTCCATATTATACTAATAGTTCTCATTTACCAGTAGGTTATACAGAAGATATATTTGAAGCATTAGATATACAAGATGAATTACAAACACTTTATACATCAGGCACAGTATTCCATGCATTCTTAGGAGAAAGATTAAAAGATTGGGCATCAGCAGCAAAATTAGTAAGAAAAATTGCTGAAAACTACAAACTACCTTATTACACATTATCACCAACATATTCAGTATGTAGTGAGCATGGATATATAAATGGTGAAATAGATAAATGTCCAAAGTGTGGTAAAGAAGTAGAAGTATATAGTAGAATTACTGGATACTATAGACCTGTTAAAAATTGGAATGCAGGAAAAACTCAAGAATATAAAATGAGAAAAGTATATGATGTAAATAATGTTGTTTGTGAAGATAAAAAAGAAAAGACAGAACAAATTAAAATAGATGACTATGAAGATAAAATTGTATTATTTGGAACAACTTTATGTCCAAACTGTAAAATGGCAAAAGAATTCTTAAATAAAAAAGGTATCGAATTTGAATGGGTAAATGCTGAAGAAAATATAGAATTTACAAAAAAGATAGGAGTAAAACAAGCACCAACTCTAGTAGTATTTAAGGATAATAACATAGAAAAAATTCCTAACTTATCTAATATTAAAAAATTTACAGAAGAATATAAAAAACCAAAGAAAGGAAGAAAAAAAGCAAGTGAGTAGTATGAAGTATGACATTATAATAATTGGTTGTGGTATATCAGGCATGACTGCAGCTATATATGCATTAAGAAGTGATAAAAGCGTATTGATATTAGAAAAAGAATCTATAGGAGGACAGATCTCATCTTCTCCTCTTATAGAAAACTATCCTGGATATCAAAAGATAAGTGGTATGGAACTATCTAACAACTTATATGAACAAGTTATAAACTTAGGTGGAGTTATAGAACTTGAGGAAGTTACTGAAATAAAAATTGGTAAAGAAAAAGAAGTAATAACTACTGATAATACATATAAAAGTGATGCTATTATAATAGCAACAGGAGCAAAACATAGATTGCTAGGCTTAGAAAACGAAATAAATTTAATAGGAAATGGAATACACTTTTGTGTTACATGTGATGGGGCATTTTATAAAGATAAAGATGTATGCGTAGTAGGTGGCGGCAATAGTGCAGTTACAAATGCACTTATGCTATCTGATATATGCAAAAATGTATATATAATACAAAATCTAGATGACTTAACTGCTGAAAAAACTCTAAAAGATAGAATAAACAAAAAAGAAAATGTTACTATATACTATGAATCATCAGTAAAAGAAATAAAAGGAGAAGAAGAGTTAGAAGAAATAGTAATAAGTACAAAAGATGAAAAAGAAAAAAAATTAAAAGTAGATGGAATGTTCATATCGATAGGCTTAGAACCACAATCTAACTTTGTAAAACAATTACTAAAAGTAAACAACTTTGATTATATTGAATCAGATGAAAATTGTATGACTAATATAAAGGGTATATTTGTGGCTGGAGATGTTCGCAGTAAAAAGGTAAGACAACTTACAACAGCAGTTAATGATGGTACTATTGCAGCTATTGAAGCAGTAGAATATATAAATAATTTATAAGATAGAAGTGTCTATCTTTTTTTTTACAATAATTATAAGGAACTATGAAATTAAATTAAAATATATTCATTTTCTTATAGAATTCTATTTTTATAAAAGGACACTTGTATAAATTAACAATTTATGATAGTATACAAGACAGTTTTGTGGAGGTTATTATGAATATTTTAGAAAGGTTATTTAAAAAGAAAAAATATAATATTGGAATTATAAGATTTGGAGACAATATTGTTATTCCAGGAAGAGATTACTTTAATGATAAAAAAGATATAGAATTATTAGAAGAATACAAAGAACAGTATATAAGTGTGCTTTCTCAAAATAATATTATTACTACACTTAAGTTTAATTCAAACGAGTTAAAACAAAGCATGAATATGAATGTAGATTTAATATTAAGATTACTAATGGATAATGAAGATTTTTATCTACTTGCAAGTGAAGAGTTAATAATTCAATCTTTAAAGTTAAAAATGTATTATGAAGAGATAAATGCTAAAGAAAAAGAAACAATTATGAGACTTATTGCATTAAAAGAAATAAATAAAAGAAAAATACCAAAAAATAATAGAATGGCTTTTGATGAAGAGATAAATCAATTAAGTGTAATACTTGAAATGTACTCATATAGAAAAGCAGCAATAAGTATAGAATTAAAAAATTATTTTGATGTTTTAAGTACAAAAAATATTGATAAACAAGATGAAGAACTATTTAAACAAAGACTAGATAAATTATTATTTATAACTGAAGGAATAGTAAATAAAGAAGAATTAGGTAGATATGAAGACATAAAAATAAAAATAGCAATACTTGAAAGAGAATGTGAAAGATATGCATATTTAAATAAGAAAGAAGCATTAAAATTAAAAACATCATATGATTTATCTTTTGAAAGAAAAATATTACTATTTTATGAATATGGTAAAAATTATTATGATGAAGAATTTATTAAAGAATTTTATGCATATAAATTTAAATATTTAACTTCTAATATAAACAATGATTCAAATAAATCACCAATAGATAAAGATGATTATGGTTTTAAGTATTATGAAGAAATTGTTGAAGATATGCTTACAAATATGAAAGATAGTTATTATTTTTCTTCGATTAAGGATAAAGCAAATATAAATATTCCTAGTTTGTTAGAAAATGCCAAAAGCTATTTAAAAGATGAAAACAATGAATTTAATTATGAAGAAATACTTTTAGATAAATATAAACTAGCATTTCTTATATCATTAAATTATGATAATGGGATAAAAGATTTCTTTTATAAAAACAAAATGTATTTAACCGATGATGAAATAAAATATTTATATGAAACTAAAGGTATTGAATGGTGTAATGCTATTCCTCTTGCATCATTTTTTGAACTATATATGAACAAGAAAAAACATCAATTATGCTCTTTTTATGAATTAAATAAAATTAGAACGAATCTAATATTACCTGAAGGTGTTAAGAAAGTTGATTTTTTGAATTTTTCTAGTGTGCATCTTCATAAAATAATTGATGATGATCCAAGAAAAAAAGATTATTATGAATTTCCTTCTACTATGGAATCAATATATAATTTTTCTTCTAATAATAAGGGATTAAATTTAATTTTAAATGATGGATTAAAAGAAATAAGTTTTATGATTACAGATATTTATAGTGTGAGTATTCCAAGTGGCTTAAAAGCATTTAAAATATATACAGGTTTAGTTGACTCACACAAATCTAGAATTGTAGAATTTAGATATGTAGAATTTAGAGATTATGAAAATTCAAACATATTAAACAATATAGAGAACTTTATTGATTTTATGAAATGTTGTGCTATTGAATTAGCAACCGGAA
>CALVQZ010000113.1 GCA_944358275.1 uncultured Bacilli bacterium | reverse complement strand
TAGATTCATTATGCTTTGCTAAAATGTGTACTAAAGGATTAACTATACAATAAGTTTTACCACTACCCGTAGAACCTATAATTAAAGAGTGGCTTTCTCCATCATCTACCCATATTTTGCCTTTTTCTGTGTATAATGGTACTCCTGCTGCATCGTAATTATAATCAGCTTCGTTTACAACTTTTACTCCAATAGCTTTTTTAATATCATCTACTTTAGCCCATTTAGAGTAACCTCCTCCTTGCTTTTTTTCACGAGAAAAACCAAAACCTCTTTCTCTTTCAAAAAAGTAAGAAGATACTAACATAGCTATAACACCAATTACGAAAAGGAAGAAAACTACAGTCCCAAATATATTTTTAGGTGATAGTCCAGGAAGCGGATTTAACCCAACAAGTTCACCTGTACTAGTTATGCTTGTTATATTTCCAACTCCAACTGCAATTAAATAAAACAAGAAAATTGAAAATAATACAAAATATAATACATCTTTTGCTTCAGCTTTAAATTTTAATTTCATTTTATCACATCCTGTAAACATTCAAAGTAATTATAACAAAAATTTATTCATTTATAAAGTAAAATTAGTAATTAGATGCATTACTAAACATCTTCCTTGGATTTAATAATTCATATGGTTCTTTTTTCCACATTGAAAAGTGTAAATGAACACCTGATGACATTGTACCAGTACTTCCCATAATTCCAATAACATCTCCAGCATTAACTATATCTCCAACATTTACCAACCTTACAGATAAATGTGCATATTGAGTTACATATTGCACACCATTTTTATCTGTATGAGTTATTTCAATTACATTTCCACCTTCTGTTTCTACATTAGATCTAGTTACTATACCTATACCAGCTGAATATATATTCTTATCGTCGGAAACAAGATCTATTCCATTATGCATACCTGCAAATTCACCTTCTCTTTCTCCAAAAGGTGAAGTTATTACATAATCTCCTTTTAAAGGGGTTTGCAAATTGACACTCTCATCATACTCTAAATGTATAGGAGCATTGTCATACTCTGCTACATCACTCATTTTATTTATTGATTTGTAAATATAATAATGATTTTTTATTTTATTAAGTAATATTTCATCTGAAATTTCATCATCTTCAAAATTTGCATAAACTAAATCAAGTTCTTCACTTGGCTCTAATCTTTTAAAATACTTTTCCTCATCAAAAAAATATGTTATTTCCTTATATGTACCTCCTGCAGTAGAAGCATCACATTCTCCTGTAGGTATTCCTATAACCGCTTCCTCATCTTCCGTAGTATATTGATAAGATTTGCTATATTCATCTTCATCAATAACGTGTGCGTTACATGTATAAATATGAAAACGAGGAATTAACTGTAAAAATGCCATATCATAAGTATATTTAACTCTTTCTACCATTTCGTCAGTAATAACTACCTGCCCATTTTCTACATCTGTTTTAGAATATTCAGCGTCAGAAAACATACTCGATGTTAATAAAGGTATACTAATTATAAAATCATACTCTGCTTTTATCTGCTCATATACTTCTGTTATTTTTTTAACAATTACTTCGTTATTTGTTCCAAATACGCCATATGTAAAAAAATTTGCTAATTTATTAAAGAAACCACCTGAATCACTTTCTTCATCACAATAAGTATTCTCTTGAAGTGAACAGTTAATTTGTGACATTATAGAAGTACTAGGATTTATAATTGTAACAAACAAAACACCAATTAGCATCATAAATATAAGAAAAGAACCTAATAAACAACCAATGATTAAAGATCCATTATTCTTTGTTATTTCATTAGATGCTTCATCTAAAGTAGTTTCTTCTTCTGATTCTTCGTCATCATTGAGTTCCCTATTCATACTACTTTTTTTAGATTTTTTACCTTCTGCCTCAACATCAGAAACACCTGCTTGCTTTTGGGCAGTCTTTGTAGTATCAATATCCATATTATTACTAGTTTTTAAATCAGCACCATTTATAGACATACTATTTGAAACACCACTAGGATTTGTATTCTTAGGTCCATTAGAAAGCGAATTTAAAGAAGTTGTAGAAGTATTATTAGTGCTACTTATAGTAGTGCTGCCTTTTGCTGAATTAGATGCTATAGCTTTACTTGAGACACTTGTTCCTGATGAGGTTGTTGCACTTCCTCCAGTTGCTGCAGCACTAGCTCCTGATGAAGTTGCTGCACTTCCTCCAGTTGCTGCAGCACTAGTTCCTGATGAAGTTGCTGCACTTGCAGTACTTGCTACTTTTGCAGCACCAGCCGTTGTTTTTGCTGCAGAAGCACCAGCTGCTACTATAGCTGGTGCCCCTGCTTTTAATATGTTTAATGAATCATTTTTATCTAATATAATACATACTAAAGCAAAAAGAGCAAATATTATTTGCTTTCTTTTTGAATATATATACTTTAATAATTTATCAATAAAACGATTCATATATATCTACCTACCTAAAACTATAATCCTCCACCACTACCAAATGTTTCTAATTCTTCAGGAGTAACTGTTACATTCATTCTTACTCTTCTATTACCGCATACGAATAAAGCTTCACCTTGACTATATCTTTTTATGCTTTCTTTTTTTTTTTTTTTTAAATCTATAAGCAACGATAAATCTTCAACAGCCTGTTTTTTTAGTCCCATAATCAAGTAATAAGAAGCATTATCAAATATTGCTTTTCCTTGTGTAATTACACTTGGATCACAGAAATCACTTGGTTGTTGTGTAATTATTATCGAACCTGTATTATATTTACGAGCACGTCTTTGAACTTGTGCTAAAAAGTCAGCACCTAATGCATTGTTCGCCCCTAATAAAACGTGTGCTTCATCTACTAGTAATACAGTATTTTCATTTTTATTTAAACATAAACTCCATGCATATTTAAGTACATTGAAGAATAATGCATTACGAATATTTACTTCTGAATTCATTAGTTCTTTTATATTAAATACTATAAAATGAGTATTTCCTGTAATAGTTGTATGACCATCAAAATAATACTTTAATTCTTTTGTAAGAGGTCTTATTT
>CALVQZ010000112.1 GCA_944358275.1 uncultured Bacilli bacterium | reverse complement strand
TTTAATTATGTTAGTTTTAATAGTGAATAAAATTTATAATTTAAATACAATTTTTATGATTTTTATTGTACTTTAATAAATTTGTACAAAAATTAGTAAAAAAATTCTAAAATACCTAAACTTAAATTATTTTTTTAGTGAAATTTATGTCGAATTATGTTATACTATATGTATATTGTAGGAAGGTGTGCTATGAAGAAGATTGTGATACTATTTAATAGAATGTCTTTAAGGAAAAAAGTGTTATTTTTTTCACTATTCATTTTACTTGTATTATTTATATCTTTTGGCATACCTTCTTTAGCTAGATATAATAATAGAGTAGAAGTAAAACCATCTTTAGTATGGGATGGAAGCGTTGCAGAAGCTTATAAGAGTGGTACAGGAACAGAAAGTGACCCATATATAATATCTACAGCAAGTGAGTTTGCATATTTTGCGAGTCAGGCTAGTAGTACTGATTATAGTGGTGTTTATTTTAAAGTAACAAATAATATTAAATTAAATAGTGGTTTATTTTCTTATAGCGATAATAAAATTACTTATACTTTAGATAATAATACCTATTATGTAAATGAATATAGTAACGATTATTATGAAGATGAACTTATGGAAAATGAAAGAGTAGGTGTGGTAAATAATTTTGCTCCTATTAGTAGTTTTAATGGCATTATAGATTTTGATTATCATACTATATATGGTTTATATATTACTAGTAATACTCTTTCTAATCTTTCTTTATTTAATAATATTGAGGGTGTAGTAAAGAATTTATACATAGATAATTCTTTAGTTTATGGTGGAGTTAACAGTGCGATTTTAGCTAATAATGTGACTAGTGGTAGTGTTACTGATGTAGTTATAAATGGTTATGTAGTTGGAAAGACTACTGATATACAAAATACACAAGATATTCTATTATCTGATGTTTCTTATGGCATTGGAGAAAATACTTTATCTATAGATGAAAATGTAGTTGGAAATATTATTTCAAGTAGTTTATCTGGTGAATATTCACTTAGTAGTACGAGTGAGAATACAACTATTAGTGTAAATGGTGTATTGTTAAGCGATAATTCATTTAATATAGACCTAGGAAGTAATATGGTTACTTCTATTCCTGTTATTCTAACAAGTGATATAACTGATTTAACTGTAAACTTTACAAATTTAAAATATACGGTTGTAAGAGAATATGCATCAAGCGCAGGTATTGTTAATGTTTTAACTGATAGTACATTTGATAAGATTGTAAACAGGAGTCACGTATATGGATATTCTTCATCTTCTATAGCTAGTGTTATGACTAATTCAACTATATTTAATTCTTATAATCTAGGTAATATAAATGGTACAGTTAGTAGTGGTGGAATAGTTGGAATAGTAAATGGTGGAAGTAATAATATAATTTCTATGTCATATAACAATGGAGAAGTTACTGGTCAAAATGTTGGAGGTTTAATAAGTAAAGTATATGATTCAACTATTTCTCTTGATAGAGTTATCGATGCATCACAAACTGATAATATTATTTATTCTTCGTCTAATAGTATGATAAATGCAACTAATTCTTACTATACTTATGGTAATAATTTTGAAGATAAATTTATATATACACTTAGTACAAATTTATATGATGAAACATTTATGAAAAATATTGGTTATAATGAATTTACTGATAAGACAAATTTATCTAATAATAGTAATTATATTTGGGTATATGGTTATAATGAATTACCTGTTTTATATATAGATGATGCAAATAGTATTGCAAGCGTGCATGTATCTAGTTATTTTTGGAATAATTTTAGTGATGATTTAGATAGAATAGATCTTGTTAAAAATATCACTTTTAGTATAGAAGAAGATGAATTAAGTATCGTTGATTCAAAATATTATTATATATCTAATAATGTATTAACTTATACTCAAGTAGATAGTATTACAGATTGGATTAGTTATACTGATGTTGTTACTATAAATGAAAGTGGTAAATATATTATTTATGCTAAAATAGTAGATAATAATGATAATATTTACTATATGAATACAGATTTACTAGCCTTAGATAATGATGGGCCTACAGGGGATGTAAGCGTGTTAGATAAGACATATAATACATACTTTGACTCGTTAGATAACATATATAGTGGTAATGAAATAGAAGTAAGTGTAACTGCTACTGATAATTTATCTGGTATGAAAGAGGTTAGTTATTATATTAGTAATAGTATTTTATCTATCGATGAATTAAATACTATTACAGATTGGACTTTATATAGTGAATCATTTAAAATAAGTGAGATGGGTAAGTATATAGTTTACTTTAAATTAACTGATAATAACGATAATATTTCTTATATAAATACTGATTATATAAATTATAATGGGTATGTTAATGATAGTATTATCATAGGAAAGAATAAAGATAATTATACTACTACAACTTATTTTATAAATAATAAGTCAATAATAACGTTAAATTATTCATTTAATTCAAGTAATGCAATAACTGGTAATAATACACATAAGATTGTATCTAATATTTTATTACCACAAGGAACTAATATAAAGATATTCGATAATATTTTAAATAAAGTGTATGAATATAATATTCCAACAAGTAATGATATATATAATTACAATGAAAATTGTAATCTTGGAATTTGTAAAAGCGAATATCCATTTAGTTTATTTAAAGAAATAGGTGGCAATGAACAATACTTTAGTGAATCAAATTATGTGGTTGATACTTCTACTAAGGAAGATTTTACTATTATGTTAGATTTTTTAAATACTGATTTTGTAATCGATTATGAGAATGTTCTTGTATATCTTGAATTATTTGATGAGAATGATGAAGTCATAAGAAGTAGTGTTATGAACAAAGTAAATAGTTTTAGTATTTATTCAACTATAGATACATTTGATACTCTTGCTAATTTATATTTAAGCAGCAATTATAGTGGAGAAAGTATAAATATAAATAGTGATTTAACTACTGATATATCATTAAATAGTGGAATTTATTATAAAAGACTTTATGAAAATACTGTTTTTGATACAAGATATGAAGATATGAAACTTGGTTTAAACTTAAAGATAGTAGATTCATCTTCAAATGTAATTACTAATAATAATTTAAAAAATATTATGTTTGAGTTTAAAAATAAAAAGTATGTATTTAATGATAATAATGAAATAAATATAGATATTGAAAGTGGTATTAGTGATTCAACTAACGTTTTATCGCTTATTTCAAGTAGTGATAATAGTTCACTTGAAGTAGGAACTTATTACTTAAAAATAACTTTATATACATCATATAATGGATATTCTTGTGATAATATAACTGATAAAGTAGTTACTATTCCTTTATCGATACTTAGTGAAAAGCCTGTTACTAATTATGGTTTTGATGTATTTTTAAATGAAGATGATAGAGTTATAAGTAAATCACAAACTACTAAGATGTTATCTTTTGATATTATTCAATATGGATTAACTAATCCTAGTGTAAAAGTTTCATTATATAAAAAAGATTTATTAACTGCATATGATCAAAGTTATACTGCAATAGATTTACAAGATTATGTATCTGATTCTTTAGAAGTTTACGATAACTTTAAATATAATGCACTTAATAATCCAGTAGTATACGATGGAAAAGAAAGTACATATAATAATTTTCAATTAAACTTAATCTTAAGTAATTTTGAAAATAATGGTTATAAAATAGTGTTTGACTTATATGATGGTGATAAAAAGGTAGGTACTATTGAAAAGAATTTTATTGTAAAGTAAAGAGGTGATGGAAAATTGAATAGAAAATATAAAATATTTATAGCTTTGTATGTTATGCTATTTATAGTTTTCAGTATGGGAATAACATATTCAGTTTTCCATTCTGATACTAAACTTACAAATTCTGATAGTAACATAGCAAAATTTATTTTTGAATCAAAAGGAATAGAAAGATTAGAAATTCCTCTTGTTGATTTGACTCCAGAAGATAAAATAGAGTATGAATTTTCTATAGCAAACAATAATGATACTTTAGTAAGTGATGTTACAGTTGAGTATCAATTGAGTATAGAAACTTATCATTTTGCACCTCTTTCAATAAAATTATATGATTATGAAAATAATATTGTAATTGATTGTAATGAGACTTCGTTTAGTAGAAATGATGAGAATAAACTAATATGTAATAGTGAAATTATTACTTTAGGACACGATAGTTCAAAAACTGATAATTATAAATTGATAGTTAATTATGAAGATGGATATGATGATGTTTTATATGCCGATTTAGTTGATTATATAAATGTAGAAATAAATAGTTGGCAAAAAATACAAAATTAGGAGGACTTATGAAAAAACGTAAGAAATATATAATTATTATAGTTTTAATTGTTCTAATTTTCTTTCTTTCTATGTATGGTCCTTCGTATGCTAAATATGTTTATAATAGTACTCAAAATTATTATCTTAAGTCAAAAGGATTTTATATAAGTAGTGATTATTTGAGTGAAAATGGACTTAAGAATGTAGATAATTTATGGAATGGAAGTAGTGTTTATTTTAATTTAAAAAATAGTTTAAATAATGAAGTTGTAACTTCTTATGATATTTCTTATCAAGTATCTTGTAATACTAATATAGAAGGAGTAACTTGCAACCTAAATGATACGGGGTTATCTACTATAAATGGTGTACTTAGTAGTTTTTCTAGTTGTGTAAATGAAAAAGATAATACAGATGTTTCTACATATACTAAAGAACAATGTGAAATAAATGGCTATAAGTGGAAGAATCAAGTTGCAAATAAAGAATTATATTTTAATATAGTATCTGATACAGAAGTAAGTGATATAGAAGTAGAAATTACTGCTACAACAACTAGTCCTTATAAAAAGGTTATAAGTGGAAGCTTTATATTGCATAAAAATGAAAATATTATAGAAGATGTTATATTAGAGTATAACAATTATTCAAAGTATGATAGACTTAGCATATATAATGGACTATCTACTAATAAGTGTTTGAGAGTTACATTTGATTCAACAAAGGTAAGAATGGATACTACATCTAGTGAATTTGTAAATGTTGAAAAAGATGCTTATGCGAATGTTAATGGATTTACCATTAGTATAGATTCAAAAAGCAGCAAAAATATTATTTTTTATAGGACTGACTTTAACAGTAATTATGATAAAAGTATATTTAATGTTTCAAGTAGTGATTCATGTGGTTAAATATGTAAATTTTATTGATAAGTTTGAATAAATATGATATTTTTATAGTAGGAGGAAGTATGAGTAAAGTTTTAAAATGTTTAAAAAGTGTTATAACAGGAATTTTGGGTGTAGTTTTCTTTACGTTTATTATATGTATGACAATTATGATGTGGAGTAAAAATAGATATGGTGTTACTGAAATAGATAATAAAGCATTTATTTTAATTTCAGAAGATTTATCTACAGGAAGTTATAAAAAGGGAGATCTTGTAATAGTTGAAAAAAAGAAACTTAGTAAATTAAATGTAGGTGATTCAGTTTTTGTTTATGTTGTTAGTAATGATGGTGTGAGCATTGACTATGGTAAAATAGGTGTAAAGTATGAAGATGACGATGCTATTTCATTTGAAAATGGTAGTGTGTACGATATGGAATATGTTGCTGGTGTTGAATATAAAGTTTATAGTGGCGTTGGTACTTTCTTGTCAATTGTACAATCACAAATAGGATTTTTATTTATAGTTTTAGTACCATGTTTACTAATATTTGTATATGAATTATATGCACTTATTGTTGAAATAAAGTATGGAAAAGAGTAGAATTTCTACAATGTTATTAACTTAAGAGGTAAAAATGTTAATTTTATCAAACCAGATAAATCAAATAAAATGATTTTTCTGGTTTTTATATTTTTAGGACATAATGCCCCTTACCCCAAACTTAATAGGCTTATC
>CALVQZ010000111.1 GCA_944358275.1 uncultured Bacilli bacterium | reverse complement strand
AAAAAGTAATTCACAATAAAAAAAAGTTATCCACAATATAAAATTGTCGAATTTAAAAGGATAAAATAAATTATCCACACTTATCCACATTTTTATCAATTATGGATAAGTTATAAACAACAAATATTTTTGTGGATATTGTGGATAAATGTAAAAATTCTAATAAAATAAGTGTTTATTGTTACAATAATCCTGTGGAAAACTTGTGAATAATATTATTTATCCACATTTTTATTGTTTTTTTTTGAAAATATATGTACAATAAAGGTATATTTACTGTTTTTATGTAGGGGAGTGATAGTATGAATGAAAAACAGATATGGGACAAGTTCCTAGAAGCAATAAAAGAAAAAATATCTCCCATATCGTACGACACTTGGTTTAAAGATACATATATACACAAGATAGAAGAAAACAAAGTAATCGTTATTGTACCTATGCAATTACATAAAAAAAATTTATCTGAAAATTATAAAGATCTAATTGTAGAAACATTTAATGAAATAACAGGTACTAATTTTGAATTTGAATTCTTGCTTGAAGAAGAAATTAAAACAAATACAAAAATAAAAGTAGAAGAAAGTGGAGTACCTTTTTAGAATCCTGAGCAAGCTAATTTAAATCCTAATTATGTTTTTGATACATACGTAGTAGGTAGTACAAATAAATTTGCATTTACAGCAGCACTTGCTGTTGCAGAAAATCCAGGAAAAGCATATAATCCCTTATTTATATACGGAAGTAGTGGACTTGGTAAAACGCACCTAATGCAAGCTATTGGAAACTATATAATTAAAGAAAGTAGTAAAAAAGTTCTTTATGTAACAAGTGATAAATTCAAATCTGACTTTATTGGAATAAACAAAAAAGGCAGTGATAACTACGATAATGTAGAATATTTTAAGAATAAATATAGAAATATAGATGTTCTTATCATTGATGATATACAATTTTTAGCAAATGCTACACAAAGTCAACAAGAGTTTTTCCACACTTTTAATGAACTACATCAAGAAGGAAAACAAATAATTATATCATCAGATAGATCCCCAGAAGACTTAAAATTATTAGAAGAAAGACTTAGAACTAGATTTAGTTGGGGACTTACAGTAAACATTTATCCACCAGATTATGATTTAAGAGTACAAATTCTAAGAAAAAAACTGAGTGCACACGAACTTGCTAAACCAATAGATGATGAAGTTATAGAATATATAGCAAATAACTGTACTACAGATATAAGAAAATTAGAAGGAGCATTAAATAGATTGTTCGCATATACAATGATGTTTAATAAAGAAAAAATAAACTTAGAAGTAGCAACAGAAGCATTAAAAGAGCAGCTAAATTCATATGGATATGTAAAAAATGATATACAAAAAATTCAAAATGTAGTAGCAGAATACTATAAAATAAGTGTAGATGATATGAAATCAAAAAAAAGAACAAGTAAAATTGTATTTCCAAGACAAATTGCAATGTATTTATCAAGAACAACTACAGATGAATCACTGACAAGAATTGGAATAGAATTTGGTGGAAAAGATCATACGACAATAATGCATGCTGTTGATAAAATAACAGAAGAAATTAAGAAAGATTCTAACTTAAAACAAGTTATTAACAATTTAAAAGACAAATTACAATAATTATCAACAAATAATTTCATTAGTAAATAAAAGGCATTTTTAAGTTATCCACAATATCCACAGCAATAATAAAAATATATATAAATAATAATAAATAAAAAAAAGGAGAATTTTATGAAAATAACAATCAAAAAAAATATTTTAAGTGAAAAACTAAACATTATATCAAAAGCAATATCTACAAAAAACATAATTCCTGTTTTAGCAGGTATTAAATTAGATCTAAAAAAAGAAGGAATATTTCTAACTACAACAAATGATGAAATAGCAATAGAAACATTTATAGATAAAAGTAATATTAAAAATATAGAAGAAGAAGGTTCTATAGTAGTACCCGGTAAATATTTTTTAGATATTATAAGAAAACTAGAAGATAAAGAAATAACTATACAAACAGATGGTTTAAGAGTAATTATATCTACAAAAAGAGGAGAATATTCCTTAAACGGTATAAATTCAATAGAATTTCCAAATATTAAATTTGATACTCAAGAAAAACCAATTACAATAAGTCAACCTTTATTAAAAACAATAATAGGTCAAACAAGTTTTGCAGTATCTACACAAGAATCAAGACCAGTATTAACAGGAATTCTTTTTCAAATAGAAGATAATATATTACAATGTATTGCAACAGATTCATATAGATTAGCTAAAAAAATTATTCATTTAGATAATCCTGTAACATCTAAAATAAATATAGTAGTACCTGGTAAAAATTTAGTAGAACTTACAAGAATACTAAGTGATGAAGAAAAAAATATAGAATTACACATATTTTCAAATAATATTTTAGTAAAAACAGATGAAATGCTTTTTCAATCAAGACTATTAAATAATAGTTATCCAGATACATCAAAACTAATACCAGAAGAATTTGAAGTTACAATTATAAAAGATTTAACTGAATTTTATAATGCAATAGATAGAGTAGCACTACTTACAGATGAAAAAGATAAAAACTTAGTAAAAATGGAAATAGAAGGTACAACTATGACATTAAGTTCGACATCACAAGAAATAGGAAAAATGGAAGAACAGCTAGAAATAGAAAAAGATAAAGAAGTAGATATGAAAATCGCATACTCATCTAAGTATATGCTAGAAGCATTAAGAACATTAAAATGTGACAAGATTGAAATTAAATTAAATAGTGAAATTAAACCAATAATAATAAAAAGTACAGAAGACGATAATTTAATTCAATTAGTCTTACCAATAAAAACTTTCTAAAAAAGTTTTTTATTATGAAAAGAGGTGAAAACATGGATTATGAAATAATAGTAGTAGGGGGAGGTCATGCAGGTTGTGAAGCAGCTTTAGCAAGTGCTAAAAGACATAAAACTCTACTTGTAACAGGAAGTAAAAATAATATTGCAACTATGCCATGTAATCCATCAATAGGAGGCTCTGCTAAAGGAATAGTAGTAAGAGAAATAGATGCATTAGGTGGATACATGGGAAAGTGTGCAGACAAAACATTACTACAACAAAAAATGTTAAATAAATCAAAAGGTCCTGCAGTTAAATCATTAAGATGCCAAGCAGACAAAGTAACATATCCAAAAGAAATGTTAAGACACTTAGAAGAACAAGAAAACCTTACTATAAAAGAAAAAATGGTAGAAGATTTAATAATAGAAGAAAATGTAGTAAAAGGAATAATTTTAGAAGATGGTACTAAAATAACTTCAAAAATAGTTATTTTAACTACTGGAACATATTTAAAAAGCGATATATTGATAGGAAATACAAGAACAAGTAGTGGTCCAAATAACGAAAAAAATTCAAAACATTTAAGTGATAACCTAAAGAAATATGGACTTCAAATACTAAGATTAAAAACAGGGACCCCTCAAAGAATAGATAGAAGTACTATAGATTTTTCAAAAACAAAAAAAGAAGAAGGGGATAAAGAACCATATACTTTTAGTTTTGAAAATAAAATATATTATGATGTTAATAATCAAGAACCATGTCATTTAATATACACAACAGAAGAAACTAAAAAAATAATTTTAGAAAACTTAAATAAATCAAGTATGTATGGAGGACTTGATGATATAATAGGAGTAGGTCCAAGATATTGTCCCTCAATAGAAGATAAGATAGTAAGATTTAAAGATAAAGAAGTACATCAATTATTTTTAGAGCCAGAAAGCAAATATTATGATGATATATACATACAAGGATTTTCAACAAGTATGCCAAAAGATGTACAAGAAAAAATGGTACATAGTCTTCCTGGATTAGAAAATGCCAAAATATTAAAATATGCATATGCAATAGAGTATGATGCAATATATCCAACTCAAATAAAAGCATCATTAGAAACAAAAATAATAAATAACTTATATACGGCAGGGCAAATAAATGGAACTAGTGGATACGAAGAAGCTGCATGTCAAGGTTTAATTGCAGGAATAAATGCAAGTTTAAAATTAGAAGGAAAAGAACCTCTAATATTAAAAAGAAACGAAGCATATATTGGAGTTTTAATAGATGACTTAGTAACA
>CALVQZ010000110.1 GCA_944358275.1 uncultured Bacilli bacterium | reverse complement strand
TTAGAAAAATGTGTAATTCAAATTTTATAATAGTTAAAAATAAAAAGAATTAAGTAAATAAAATATTTAAAAATGACAAAATAACAACAGTATGTGATAAGGATGCCGAAAAATATTATATAAGTATTGTCGATATAATTAGAATATTAACTGAAAGTTATAATCCTAGACATTATTGGAATGTTTTAAAAGGAAGATTGAAAGAGGAAGGAAATGAAACGGTCACAAATTGTGACCAGTTGAAATTGAAGGCAGCAGATGGTAAATATAGATTAATTGATGTATGTAATATTGAAGGAATGTTTAGAATAATTTAATCAATTCCTAGCAAAAATGCTGAACCTATAAAACAGTGGTTAGGAAGATTAGGTAAAGAAAGAATAGATGAAGTATTTGATCCTTCGATTATGGTACAAAGAGCAATAGATATATATCGTGCTAAAGGTTATGATGAAGAGTGGATTTCTAAAAGAATTAAAGGTATTCAAGGAAGAAAAAAATTAACTGATGTATGGAAAGAAGGTGGCATTGAAAAAACTCACGAGTATGTAATGCTTACTAATGATATATATAAAAACTGGAGAGGATTTACTGCTAAAGAGTATAAAGAACATAAAGGACTTAGAAAAGAATCTTTAAAAGATAACATGACTGATATAGAAATAGCTCTTGCAGATTTAGGAGAACTTGCTACTCGTGATATTGCTTTATTAGAATATCCAGAAGGCCTTAAAGAAAATTTAAATGTTGCTAAACGTGGCGGACAAGTAGCAAATGATGCGAGAAAGTCTTATGAAAAGCAAATTAAAAAATCTGCAATATCTAATAAAAATGTGCTTAATTATCAATATATAGAAGATAAGCAAATTGAAAATAAATAATTAAATACATCAATTACTTTCCAAAAAAATAAATTAAAACATATATAAATAAATGCTTTTATGATAAAATTAAATAGAGGGATATTATGTTAAAGTTAAAAAGAGTTTCTAAATTTTATTATAATAAGGGTATTATATCTAGTGGTTTTTCTAAAGTTAATTTAAATTTAAATATTGGGGAATTTGTTGTTATAACTGGTGAAAGTGGTAGTGGTAAGTCTACTTTACTTAATGTTATTTCTGGTCTTGATACATATGAAGAAGGAGAAATGTATATAAATGGTGAAGAAACTAGTTATTATGATGAATCTGATTTTGAACGTTATAGAAAGAAGTATATAGCAAATATATTTCAAAATTTTAATCTTATAAATAGTTATACTGTATATGAGAATATTGAACTTATGTATAACCTTAATGGTATTACTGAAATAGATATTAAAAATAAAATAGATGATATACTAGTTAAAGTAAATTTATATAAACACAAGAATACTAAAGTATCAAAATTATCAGGTGGAGAAAAACAAAGAGTAGCTATTGCAAGAGCACTCGCTAAAGATACTCCTATAATAGTTGCAGATGAACCTACTGGTAATTTAGATAGTAATTCTGCTAAAAGTATAATTAAATTATTATATGAAATATCTAAAGATAAATTAGTTATCATAGTAACTCATAACTATGAACAAGTAAAAGATTATGCGACTAGAAAAATTAAAATGCATGATGGTAAGATAATAGAAGATAGAACTATAAAAAATATAGATAATAATATAAGTTATATTGATAAAGAATATGGAAATATAATATTAAAAGATAAGATTAAATTATCTTTTAAAAATACATTTAATATAGTTCCAAAATTTTTACTACTTTTACTTGTGTATTCATTTATAACACTTGCAGTTATTTTTGAATATACATCTAATTTAAAAAGTAATTATTATGATACTTTTAATGGTTATAATACATATTTTGGTGATTCCTCTGATAAAAGAATAGTAATTAAAAAGAAAGATAAAACTTATTTTTCTAGTTTGGATTATGAAAAAATAAATTCTATTTCTAATGTAGATTATATAGTAGAAAATGATATTTTAATAAATAATAATTTTACACTTACAGATGACAGTATATATATTTGGGGGAGTGTTAAAGATATAAGTACTTATGAAGATGGTGTTGATGTTGGAAAGCTGCCTAGTAGTTTTGATGAAGTTATTTTATTAGGCAGTCCTGATGAATATTATTTGTCTTTAGGTGAAGATATTTTAAATAAAGAATATAGTTTAATTCAAGATAGTACAGGTAATAAAGTATTGTTTAATAAATTAAAAATAGTTGGTATTAAATATGTAGAAGAAGAAATATATAAAGGATCTTCCATATATGTAAGTAACAGTGTATTACTTAGTATCGTAAATGGTATAAATAAATCATATAGTACTATTAAATATAATTTAAATGATATTACAATTGATCAATATAGTGGTTATGATATATATCCAAGTAAAGTAATAGAAAAAGGTAAAGTATTGCTTCCTGACGAGTTGTCATATGCTTGTAAAAACTATATTTGTAATAATAATACACTAGATATTTTAGTTGATAATATATACTATGACACTTCTATATCTTTATCTATTTATAATACATATAACGATAATAATATAGAAAAATTAACAGAATATAAAAAAGATGAAGTTTATAATAAGATATTTATAAATGAAGAAGATTATTATAGTCTTTTTGAAAGACCTAGTTATCAAAGTAGTGTATATATAAAAGATGTAAAGAATGTAAGAGAAACAATAAATGAATTAGAAGATAATGGTCTAGATGCTCTTTATATAAAAGATACTTTAGTAGATTATAGTGCTGAGGTAAGAGTATTTGTAAATTTAATTAAGTTTATAGTTATCGTATTCGCATTATTAGGTTTATTCTTTATTTCATATTTTATAATTAAAATAATATTAAAATCTAGAAATATTTATTTTTCAACACTAAGAATTTTAGGTGCAAGAAAGAAAGACATAAAAACACTTATTATTTTTGAACTAAATAATATACTAAACATTTCTTATATTCTAATACTATTATTTTTCTTACTTATAAATAATAATGTAATTAAAAATGCATATATTAAAGATTTAATTAGTTATTTAAAATTTACTGATTACATATATCTATATATTATATTATTTTTCATATCTCTTCTAATATCTATTAGATATTCAAATAGTATATTTAAAAAATCTGCAATGAGTGCATATAGAAGTGAGGTGTAATATGATAAGTATAAAAAATCTAAATAAATATTTTTATAAGAATAAGAAAAATCAAATACATATTATAAACGACACTTCATTAGAGTTTGGAAAAACTGGTTTAGTAGCATTACTAGGGCCATCTGGTTGTGGCAAAACAACTCTTTTAAACGCGATTGGTGGACTAGATAAAGTAAATAGTGGAGAGATATACATAAATGGTAAAAGGATAACAAAAACTTTTACATCAAAAAAAGATGAGATAAGAAATTTAAATATTGGATATATATTTCAAAATTATTATTTAATTGATGATATGAGTGTATTTGATAATGTAGCACTCGTTCTTAAAATGATTGGTATAAAAGATAAAAATATCATTAAAAATAGAGTAAATTACATATTAGAAACACTTGGTATATATAAATATAGACACCGCCCTACGAATACGCTTTCAGGTGGTGAAAGACAAAGAGTTGGTATAGCAAGAGCAATAGCAAAAAATCCAAATATTATAATTGCAGATGAACCAACAGGGAATCTAGATAGTAAAAACACTATTGAAATAATGAATATAATAAAGACAATTTCAAAAGATAAATTAGTTATATTAGTTACTCATGAAAAAGATATCGCATATTTTTATGCAGATAGAATAATTGAATTAAAAGATGGTAAAGTTATAAGTGATAAAGAAAATATACATGATGATTCACTAGATTATTATATGGAAGATAAAATCTATTTAAAAGATATAAAATATCATGAATTATTTAAAAATAATCACTTAAAACTAAACTATTATTTTGAAAATGAAGAAGATATAGATATAAATATAGTAGTAAAAAATGGTAACATATATGTAGAGACTAGTTCAAATAATAAAATAGAAGTAGTAGATGATAATTCATCTATTCAACTTATAGATGATACTTATAAAAAAATTACAAAAGATAGTTATGAAAAATATAATTTTAACTACATGAATTTTCTAGATGAAAATATAAAATTAAAATATAGTTCAATATATAATATAGTATCTTTACTAAAAAATGGTTTTAAAAAGATAAAATCATATTCTATATTAAAGAAAATACTTCTTAGTGGATTTTTAATATCATCTATGTTTGTACTATATTCAATAAGTAATTTAGCAGGAATTATGGATATTAAAGATGAAGAATTTATTACAAGAAATAAAAATTATTTATCTGTTCAAAATATCAATAAAGATTCATATTTTGATTATGAAAAAGAAAATAGTATAAACTATATTTTAATAGGAAATTCAAAAGTAACATTTAGATTAAAGTATGATTTTTTCTATCAAACTTATAATGCGAAAGATTCACTTACTGGCTCTTTATCTAGTATTAACATGATAAAAAAAGATGATTTAATCTATGGAAGAATGCCTAATAATGAATATGAAATAGTTGTAGATAAATTATGTATAGATAGAATGTTTAAAAAATATACAGCAAAACAAGTAGGAATTATAAATGTATCTGATGTTTTAAATCTTAATGCATATATTTCTAATGTACTAGAATTTAAAATAGTAGGAATTACTGACTTAAAAAGTCCATCTATATATACAGATGAAAGTATGTTTATAAATATAATTTCAAATAATCAAAATATTACTGATGATTTATATGGATATGACATGATTATAGAAGAAGATACGAATAAGATCGTCGATTATAATCTTGTAAGTAATGAAATAAAATTAAAAAAAGGAAGAATGCCTACAAATGATTATGAAATAATAGTTAATAACAATAATAGTTATATGTATGAATTAAATAAAGAAATAAATATAAAGGTAAATAATAATAAACTTAAAGTAGTTGGATACTATGAAAGCTCTTCTTATCAATATATGCTTTCTAATTTAAACACAGTAAAATATAAATTATTAGATACATATGAAAATATAACTATATATCCAAACGATAAAGAAAAAGTAATAGATTACTTTAATGAAAAATCTATAGAAATAAAAGATGTTTATAAAGAAGATAAAGAAGATTATATAAATAAAAATAAAGATCAAATGATATCATCTATAGTAATATCTGGAATAATGCTTGTAATTTCTTTAGTAGAAATATATTTAATCGTAAGAGCATCTTTCTTATCTAGAATAAAAGAAGTTGGTATATTGCGTGCAATAGGAGTTAAGAAAAAAGACATATACAAGATGTTTTTAGGGGAAATACTTGCAATTACACTCACTGCCTCATTATTTGGAGTAATATTTATGGGATATATATTAAGTAGTATAGTAAAACTACCACTAATAAATGATAATTATTTATTTAACCCATTGATAGTCATAATATGTTTAATAATAATATTTTCATTTAATATATTAGTAGGACTACTCCCTGTATTTAATACAATAAGAAAAACACCGGCACAAATATTAAGTAGAACTGATATAGACTAAAGATAAAGTTATTTTGTTTAAATGAAATAACTTTACTTTTTTGGAATTATAGTGTATACCTAATGTAGGTGATTAAATATGGAAAGAAAAGTAATGACTGATTTAGTTGCATGAAAAAATAGTAAAAACAGAAAACAAAAAGAAAAAACAATCTAATTGATTTTCTTATAAATATATTTCATAATATTTTTATATCTAAAAATAGAAGTTAAAATAAGTCTATAACTTCTTTTTTTTATATATTTATTGTATAATATTTACACAAAGGATGTGATATAGTGATAGACTATTTAAAAATACAAAAACTAATAAATGAATCAAG
>CALVQZ010000109.1 GCA_944358275.1 uncultured Bacilli bacterium | reverse complement strand
CAATTCAAATAGTAGTGCTCCACCACCAACAAACGATTCAAAATATGTATCAAATGAATCAGGAACATATTCTTTTAATTTATCAATTATTTGCCTTTTTCCACCAGCCCATTTTACAAATGGTTTTTCTTTAATCATACAAATCCTCCTTTATACTTATAATATTTAATAGTATATCACACAAAAAGACATTTTTTTTTAAATGCCTTTGTTTGTTTTCACTGTTTTTCACATTATTTTGTGATTTAGTGTGTATTTTATAATATTTCAACTTTATTTCATTATAGCCAATTTTATTCTACTTTCTTATCTACTATCTTAGTAATAAGCATACTTGATACTGTATCTCCTGATACATTCATACATGTTGCTGGTGGATCTATTAACCAACCTATTGTTGCAATTATTGGAAATGCTTCCATTGGAAAACCATATAACGATACGATAAGCATCTCACCAATAAGTCCTCCACCTGGAATACCACTCATTACAACTGAAGATAATACAGCAATAAGTATTGCAATTAAATAAGTATTAAACCCTGTAAATGACATACCGAATATACTAAATAAGAATGCTATTTTCAATATTGCTCCCATACTAGAGCCTTCCATATGCATAGTTGTACCAATTGGAAGCGTTACTTCTCTTATATCTTTAGGTACTCCTATTTTTTCAGTTACTTCTAGATTAGTAGGCAAAGTTGCAAGTGATGATTGAGTAGCAAATGAAGTTGCAACTACAGGAAATATATTCCTATAAAACTTCTTTACACCTTCTTTTTTTAAAGCAACATATGCATATAATGTATAAAATATAAAGAAATATAATATACACATTATATAATAGAAAACCATTATCTTAGCATAACTACCTATAAGTTCAGGCCCAAATTCAGAAACTAAATTAGCAAAATAAGCACATAATCCTATAGGAGCATAATACATAATTATTTTTACTATCTTCATCATTACTAAAGATAATACATCTAAACTCTTTTTTAATCCTGTACTTTTTTCTTTTAGAAGTGCTACTGAAATTCCAAACAAAATAGAGAATATTATTAAAGGTAACATATTACTTCTTGAAAATAAATTACCAAAATCATTTACTGTAAGTGCATTTACAATTTGGCTTGCTACATCTACTTTTTCTATTTCAGTTGTACTTAAACTTATATTTACACCCTTACCTACATCAAATATTGATAATCCAAAAAGTGTAAAAATAGATGACACTAAACTAGTTAATACGAATACTATAAGCACATACTTTAGTATTTTCCCTAGTCTTTTTAAGTTAACCATATTAGCAATACTACTAGAAATAGTAAAGAATACTAAAGGAACAACTATAGTGTACATTAAATTTAAAAATATATCTCCAAATGGTTTAAATATACTAGCATCTTCAACTACTATACCTAATAATGTACCTATCAATATAGATATAAGTAATATTATAGGCATACCATAAGATTTAAAAAATTTACTTTTAAACATAAAACCCCCTAATACATTTTATATTTAAAAATAAATAATATTACAAATAATTAAAAAATAATATTTACAAGTGTAATTGCAGTAATAATTCCAATTAAATCTACAAGTAAAGCTGCATATAATGAATATTTTATTTTTCTTATACCAATAGTACCAAAATATAAAGATATAACATATAAAGTAGTATCAGTACTTCCTTGTAATGTAGATGCGATAAGTCCTAGATAACTATCTACTCCATATTTAGAAAAAATATCTAACATTAAAGATAAAGATGCATTTCCAGATATTGGTCTAAGTAATGCCATTGGAAATATTTCTTTAGGAAAAGATAGAAATTCTAATATTGGTTCTAAAGAAGAAACAGCAAAATCTATAAATCCACTTGATATTAAGATTCTTGATGAGAAAATTATTGCTAAAATAGATGGAAATATACTTATTGCTATTTCTATTCCTTCTTTAGCACCTTTAATAAATGAATCATAAACATTACATTTTTTTATTATTCCATAAATTACTATTAAAAATACGATAAAAGGAAGAATGTAATTATTCATTTAATCACCTTATTAAATAATTTATCTAATATAATTGCAGATATAGTAGATACTAATGTAACTATTATAGTAGGTATAATTATTGACGTAGCATCCACGCTTTTATTTATACTTCTTAATGTTATTACAGTAGTTGGAAGTAAAGTAAGTCCACTAGTATTTAATAATATAAATGTAATCATACTTCTTGATGCTTTTCCTTTATCTTTATTAAGAGATTGTAGTGATTTCATTGCCTTAAGTCCAAAAGGTGTAGCTGCATTTCCAAGTCCTAATATATTAGCTGTAATATTAGATGATATATATCCTAAAGATTCATGTCCTTTAGGAATTTCAGGAAATAATTTGCATAAAAAAGGATATAAAAAGTCTGATATTTTTTTAAGTAAACCAGAATCAGTAGCTATAGTCATAATACCTAACCAAAGTACTATAGTAGGAAATATTCCTAAAAATATATCTAAACTTTTTTTAGCACTAGTTACAATCTCTTCATTTACTAAAGATATATTTCCAGTAATTATTCCATAGATTATACCTACTACAATAAATGAAAACCATATTATATTTATCATTTAAAAAAATTTAGTATCCTTTTAAAAAAACTTATCTTCTCTTTATCATTAACTTTTACAAATATATCCTTAGTTATTACTTTTACATTACCTATATAAACTTCTACTACCCCTACTTTATCACCTGTTTTAGGATTATCTACTTTATCTATAACATACTTTATATAAACATCATCTATTTCACTTTCCTTAAATAAATAATAAATGTCTTCCTTTATATAAACATCATCATAATATTTATTAGGCAAATTAAACTTCTTTTTAGATAATATTAAATACTGTTCATAATTATTAAATCCATATTCATAAAGCTGTTCATGAGTTGTAAAATCATTTGGATCATTTAGTGTAACTACTATTAAATCCATATCATCTTTTGTCGCACTACTAACAAGCGTTCTTCTTGCTTTTTCAGTAAATCCTGTCTTACCTCCTGTAGTATATTCATAAGTAGATAATAATTTATTTTTATTATACCAATCATATGTCTTTAAATTAGTTTTAGCAACATATCTTTTAGTACCAACTATCTTTTTATATGTATCAATACTATTAGCATACTTAGTAAGTGTTGCCATATCTCTTGCAGTAGATATATTTTCACACTTTTCATCTAAACCATGTGGATTACAAAATGAAGTATTAGTCATACCTATTTCTTTAGCCTTATCATTCATAAGTTTAACAAAATCATCAGTACTGTTACATACATAAGAAGAAATAGCAATAGCTGCATCATTACCACTTCTAAGCATAAGTCCATATACTAAATCTTCTAAAGATACTTCTTCACCTATACTTATATAAATATTAGAGCCATATGCATTTAAAATATCATCTTTTACAATAACTTTATCATCTAACTTACCACTTTCTATAGCTAAAACAGCAGTCATTATCTTAGTAGTACTTGCAATTAACATCTTATCATCAATATTCTTTGCATAAAGTATTCTACCAGTCTCTTCATCCATAAGTATTGCACTTTTAGAAGTAACAGAAAGTGCGAATATATTTATAGGTAAAAATAATAATAACAACAAAACTAACTTCCTCATAACATCACCTAATAAAATATACTCAAAAAAATA
>CALVQZ010000108.1 GCA_944358275.1 uncultured Bacilli bacterium | reverse complement strand
ATTACTCTCAAACTATTTGTCCGAGTATCAATCAATTTAGAGCTAATCACATACAATTTACGAACTTTATTCAATTTCTAAAAATGTTATATATGAATTGTTATTAAATTTCAATGACCGTTATTGTAAAGAAATGTAAAATATAGTATAATTTTATTAAATTATTTGGAGGTGTATGATGAATATTAAAGTAATAATTGATTTCGAAATTATTGGTAATTATAAAAAAGATAAAAAAGAGTTTTACGAAAATATGGAAATATTAAAAAAAATATCTCAAATATACCAAACTGATTTATTTATATCATCAAATGACATAAAAATATTTAAATCTTTAAATGTTAATAATATAAATATATATTTAAAAGAAACCCAAAAAAATGAAGATTATTTAGTAAAAGTTAGTGAGAAATACGATTGGGTATTATACTTTAAAAGTGGGACAAAAGAAGTGTTATGTGAAGGAAATATTATTTATTCGCCTATCAAGCTAAAAGGAAATATTGATAATTTTAAAAATATTAGTTTTACAGAACATGCTAAAAACAAAAAATACTACCATGATTTTTCAAACTATTATATGGAAACATTAGCTAATGATACTCCAAAAGAGGCACAATTTTTAATTGATATTTTTAAAAAGTATATAAATAAAGATAACGGAAAAGTAATAGATTGCTGTTGTGGAGTTGGCAGACATGCTTATCTGTTAGCTAAAGATGGTTTTAAGGTTACTGGAATAGATATATCATCAGACCAAATTACTAACGCAGAAAAAATTCACAATCATTCAAATATTGATTATAAAATTATGGATATTAGAGATTTTGATCTAGTTGACAAAGATTATGAAATGTCTTATTGTATGTGGACTACGTATAATTATTTATCTTTAGATAAAGATTTAAAAAAGTTTATCAAAACTAATTATAATCATCAAAAAAAAGGTTCTATTTTGATTTTGGATAGTAAAAATATTCCTAGATTAGATGCACATAGAATGTATCATAGATATACAGAAAAAGATAAATTTAAAATGGATATTTTAATCAATAAATACGTATTTAATAATATTCAAAATTCACAATATTTTCTTTTCATAAATGATAATGGTTATAAGAAGTTCTTTTATGATGATGAATTTGTAAGATTTTATACAATAAATGAATTGAAAAAGATAATAGACGGCTGTTATGAAATAATAGATATTTATGGTAATTTTGATATGGAGAAATATAATGATAAAACAAGTAATAGATTTATTACAGTTTTGAAAAGAATATAATTGATATGATATATATAATTTAAGGGTATGGGAATTCCCATAATAGAATTTGTGCGAGAGTACAAATTCAGTGCTGGCTAGACAATAAAATTACTCCCATATTAGATAAAATATAAAAAGAGGATTTAATTACGTTTATAATTTTTCCTCTTTTTTTATAGTTATTTATATAAGATAAAAACTTACAAACTTTTTATAGTCCGTAAGTTGTATTCAAATGGAGCAGGTGATGGGAATCGAACCCACGTGGTCAGCTTGGAAGGCTGAAGTTCTACCATTAAACTACACCTGCAATAAGTAGGCATAAATAATTATACCTATTTTTTTATGTATGTCAACAATTTATGAAAAATTTCTTGAAAAAAACGTGAATAATTATTGCAATCCTTTTTCTACATATTCATCAAATAGTTCTTTAAATCTTTGATAATGTACAACTTCTCTCTGTCTTAGAAAGGATAATACTGCAAGTAAGTCAGGATCGTTAGTTAGATTTATTAAATTTTCATAAGTTGCTCTTGCTTTTTGTTCTGCAGCCATATCTTCTGCTAAGTCTGCTAAAGGATCTCCCGTAACAGCAAATGTTGATGCTGAAAATGGTATTCCATTAGCATCAGTTGGATATATTCCAAATGCGTGTTCTGTGTATAATGAATCTAGTCCTGCTTCTTTCATTTCATTTACTGTTGCACCTTTAGTTAATTGATAAATCATAGTTGATATCATTTCAGCATGTCCTAGTTCTTCTGTCCCTATGTCTGTTAGTAGTGCTTTTCCTTTATTATCGGGCATAGAATATCTTTGACTTAGATATCTAAGCGCTGCTCCTAATTCTCCATTTGGACCCCCTAACTGTGTTATTAGATTTTTTGCCATTCTTAAATCTTTTCTTTTAATATTAACTGGAAATTGTAACTTTTTTTGATATACCCACATAATTAAACTCCTTCCCATGGCCATGGACTATCTTCCCAAGCCCAAGGCAATTCTTTTAATTCATTTCCACTTAAAGTAAGTGGTTCATATTTTTGATTATATTCGATTATTAAAGTTTCAGCTTTTTTGTTATATTTGTTAAAAAATTCTATTTTTTCTCTGTCATTTGGGAAATTATCTAAATATAAATTTAATTCATGAGCATAAAAACTGTTTTCCATAATGTCTAGTAATAATTTTTGTCTATTATTTGATGGTACAAAATTATATGTTTGTTTTTTATAAGGCCAATATAGATTCGCAAAAATATTTCCTCTTCTAAATCCTTCAGTTATGCTTGTTAAATTTTTTTGTAATGATTCTTCATTTTTAATATTTGTTATATCGTTTACATTACTATAGTTTTGATAATACGTATTATTTACATTATTCATTTTACTTCCTCCTACAACATAGTATGTAGGATTAAATACATTGTTTAGGCATTTTTAATATATGGATTGATAAAAGTTTATAAAAAATATATAATTATATTGAGGTGTTTAAATGTTAAAAAATAAAAATGAAGCTTCTAAAATTTCAAATATATTTTTATTCATTATAGGAGGATTATCTTTATTATCTATTATTTCTCTTTTAATAAGAGGTGTAGATGGTTTTGAAGGATATAATTCTTCTGATTATTATTTTAATTTAATTATGATGGTGATTTATTTATTATTATCAGTTATAGTACTTTTTATTACTAATAAGAAAGTTGATATGTATAAAGATGAATTTTCTATAAGTAGAAGAATATTTAATTTATTTATAGTAATATCTATAATGAGCGTTTTAATAAATATAAGTGCGAATGTTTTGAGTTATTTTTTCTATGATGAATTTTCATGGTATTCTTTAGCAATTGCTTTACTAGGATATGTACCAACTTATATAATTTCATACATTAAGGTGTCAAAAGGAGATATTTTAAGTAAAGATAATGAAACAAAGGTTAATGTTGCAAATTTAATTGTTATTTATTTACTTATGAATTATTGTATAAATGTTGTTGCTTTAATTTTACAAGTAATATTTAAGTTAAAGAAGTTTAGTGAAGTAACTGGTGGATTATGTTTATCTATCGTTTGGATTATAGTCGTAATAGTTGCATATATTCTTATAAATAATAAAGATAAGAAAATTATAAAAAATAAGAAGAAAAAATAAATTAAATATTTGATATATAAAGTATAAATGGGTAACTTATTTATACTTTTTTCATACACTATAGTGTGGTGATTATGAAGATAAAGACAAATTCTAAGGATATAGAAAGTAATGATGTGTTTGTTGCAATTAAAGGGATAAATAATGATGGACATGATTATATAGAAGAAGCGATTGAAAATGGAGCGTCTTATGTTGTGTGTGAAAAGGGGAGTTATTCTGTTCCGTATATGGTTGTGCCTTCTACAAAACATTTTATACAAGAATATGTTAGTGGGTTTAAAGAAATAGTCAATGATATGTGCCTTATAGGAATAACTGGTACGAATGGAAAGACTACATCGTGTTTTTTAATATATCAAACTCTTAAATTATTAGGTGTTAAGTGTGCATATATTGGTACGTTGGGTTTTTATATGGATGATAAAGTTAGGGATTTAAACAATACTACTCCTGATATTTTAACTTTATATGATATTTTGAAAGAATGTGCAAAGTGTGGAGTTAGTACTATTGCTATGGAAGTTTCTAGTCATGCTTTAGAGATGAATAGAGTTTATGGTTTTAAGTTCGATTATGTAGTATTTACTAATCTTACAAAAGATCATTTGAATTTTCATATGAATATGAATAATTATTTGAATGCAAAAAGTAGATTATTTAATATGGTTAAGAATAATGGGGTTGGAATTGTAAATTGTGATGATAAGAGTCATAAGTATTTTAAGTGTAAGAATATGGTTACTTATGGTTTTTCTTCATCTGATTATAAGATTTGTGATTATAAGTTGTTTTTAAATAAGATAATTTATGGCTTTAAATATAAGAATAAAAAGTATAAAGTTAAGTTAAATATGCCAGGAAAGTATAATATTTATAATTCTATTATTGCAATTATTGTTTTGAGTAATATGGGGTTTAAAATTAAGAAGGTAACTAAACTTTTAAATAAAGTATCACTTCCTAGTGGAAGAATGGAAATTATAAAAATAGACAAGTCTTATGCAATAGTAGATTATGCACATACGCCTGATGCGGTTAGTAATGTTTTAAAGAATGTCAATGAGTTTAAAAAAGGGAAAGTATATACTATAATTGGCTGTGGAGGAGATAGAGATAAGTCTAAAAGAAAAGATATGGGAATTATATCTACTGAGTTAAGTGATCATGTTATTTTTACTAATGATAATCCTAGGAGTGAGAATCCTAATGATATTGTTAGTGATATGGTGTGTGATCTTGTTTGTAATAATTATGAAGTTATTTTAGATAGGAAGAATGCTATAGAAAAAGGTATAAGTATGTTAAAGAAAAACGATATACTTCTTATATTAGGTAAAGGGCATGAAAGTTATCAAGTAGTAAACGGAATAAAGTATCATTTTAATGATAAAGAAGAAGTACTTAAGTGCACGAAAAAAGTGTAATTAGAAATCTAGTTACTTTTTTTCTTGATTTAGTTTAATATTTGCTATATACTTTAGTAACGAGGTGTTTTATGGACAAGATTAGAGTTATTGGTATGCCTATGAAATATGGTTGCTTTGTAGAAGGTGCAGATTTATCTTATGAATATTTAAAGGATAGTTTTAAGAAAGTATTTGGTGTCAAAGGCAGTGTTGTAGATACATTTTATCCTAATGCTGTTGTTCATAAAACAGATAAAAAGATTAAATATTTAGAACCTGTTATGAAAATAAGTAAACGATTATATAAAGAAGTGTATAGTAGTTTTTTTGATAATGAATTTCCAATTATAGTTGGTGGAGATCATTCTACTTGTATTGGTAGTATAAGTGCAGCATTAGATTATTATAAGGGTGATATATCAGTAATATATATTGATGAGCATGCAGATATACATAATAATAAAACTACACCTTCTGGAAATATTCATGGTATGCCTTTATCTATATGTATTGGAGAATGTGATGATAGATTTGATATAGGAAGTTATAAGTTAAATCCAAGTAATTTGTATTTTATAGGACTTGGGGATTATGAAGTAGAGGAAATGAATTATATTAAAGAAAAGAATATTTCTTGTTATATGGATTATGAGATAGATGAAGATAAGGTTCAAAAGATAGTAAGTGATATAGTAGGGAAGATTAAGACTAAGTATGTTCATATTTCTTTTGATTTAGATTGTATAAAAAAGGAAGAATTTTCTGCAGTTAATGTTTCTGTTGAAGGATTATACCATAACGGTAAAGGTATTACTTTAAATGCTGCAAAGAAGATTTTAAATATGTTATTTTTAAATTTGAATATTGTATCTATGGATATAGTCGAGTATAATCCTTTACTTGATAAAGATTATAATTGTAAAAAGAAGGTAGAAGAAATTATTTTAGAAATTAAGGGGAGTATGAAGTTATGATAGCAGTTAATAATGTGTCTTTAAGATTTGGTAAAAGAACTTTGTTTGAAAATGTTAATTTAAAATTTACATCTGGTAATTGTTATGGAATAATAGGCGCAAATGGTGCAGGTAAATCTACTTTTTTAAGGCTATTATCTGGTGAGATAGAAACTACTATAGGGGAAGTTAGTATAGGAAAAGGTGAAAGAATATCTGTATTAAAGCAAGATCATAATATTTATAATGATTATAGGGTAATAGATGTTGTTATTATGGGTAATAAAAGATTATATGAGATTATAGAAGAAAAGAATAGTCTTTATACTAAAGAGGATTTTAGTGATGATGATGGTATTAAATTAGGTGAATTGGAAAGTGAATTTGCAGATTTAAATGGATGGCAAGCAGAAAGTGATGCATCTATACTTCTTAGTGGACTTGGTGTAGATATATCTTATCATGATGCTATTATGAAAGATATACCTGCTAAAGTTAAAGTAAAAGTTTTACTCGCACAAGCTTTATTTGGTGAACCTGATATACTTCTTTTAGATGAACCTACTAATGAACTTGATCTTAATGCAAAGTTATGGTTAGAAGAATTTTTAATAAATTTTAATAATACTATTTTGGTTGTAAGTCACGATAGACATTTTTTAAATAAAGTATATACTCATATTGTAGATATAGATTATGAAAAGATTACTTTATTTGTTGGTAACTATGACTTTTGGTATAAATCTAGTGAGTTAATTCAAAAACAAATGAAAGATAGTAATAGAAAGAAAGAAGAGAAGATTAAAGAGTTACAAGATTTTATTGCAAGATTTAGTGCAAATGCATCAAAAAGTAGACAAGCAACATCTAGAAAGAAATTGTTAGATAAAATAGTTTTAGAAGATATTAAACCATCTAGTAGAAAATATCCATATATTAACTTTAAAGAAGATAAAGCATTAGGTAAAGATGTTTTAACTATAAAAAATTTATGTGTAAGTGTTGATGGTGTTAAGATATTTAATAATTTGAATTTAAGTTTTAATAATTATGATAAAGTTGCTTTTATTGGTGATGAGGTAGTTATTACTACTTTGTTTAAAATTTTAAATGGAGAAATTATTCCTGATAGTGGTGAAATTAAATATGGTAGCAGTGTAATTAAATCATATTTTCCTAAGAATCACGATGATTATTTTAATAGTAATAAGAATTTAATTGATTGGTTAAAAGATTATTCTAAGAATGATGATACAGAGTTTATTAGAGGATTTTTAGGAAGAATGCTATTTAGTGGAGAAGAAGTTTTTAAGAAAGTTAATGTGCTTTCTGGAGGCGAGAAAGTTAGATGTATGATTTCAAAGATGATGCTTAGTGGTGCTAATTTTCTTATGCTTAATGAACCTACAGATCACTTGGATGTTGAGACTATAACTAGTCTTAATAATGCACTTATTGCATTTAAAGGGGCAGTACTTTTTAGTACTCACGACCATGAGTTTATATCTACTACTGCAAATAGGATTATAGATTTTAAAGGCAATTGTAAGTATATAGATAAGATGATGACTTATGAAGAGTATTTAAATATAAATGTAAATTAAAAAAGATAGCATCTATCTTTTTTATTATGAATTAACTTTTATTACTTCTTTTAAAGCATTTATTGCTTCTTCAATATCATTAAAATATATCTTTCCATTTTTAAGCGTTTCATATGTTTCATTACCTTTTCCAAGTATTAAAACCATATCACCTGTTTTAGCAATTTCTATTGCTCTTTTTATCGCATCTTTTCTATCTATTACTCTTTCAAATTTATCTTGTTTATCCATCACTTCTTTTGTTAAATCATCTATTATATCATCTATTTCTTCACTTCTAGGGTCTTCATATGTAAATATTACATAATCTGCATTATCTACTAATATTTTTCCCATTACAGGTCTTTTTTCTCTATCCCTTTCTCCTGCTGAACCTGCTACTACGATAGTTCTATTTGCTTTTAGAGTTTTAGTTAACTCAAATAAATTTAAATATCCATTTGGAGTATGTGCATAATCTATTATTACTCTAAAATCTTGTCCTAGAGAAATATCAGTCATTCTACCATCTACATAAAGAATAGATAAATCAAATTTATTTATATCGTACCCTTCTATAATAAGTAAAGAAAGTGCAGCAGTTAAGTTATATACATTAAACATTCCAAGAAGAGGAGATGTTATATTATAAGTTTTATCTTTGTATTCTAATTTAAATGTAGTATATTCTGGTGTTATATTTACATCAGTAAATCTAAAATCTGCATTTTTATCTTTTCCATAGTATAATACATTGCCATTACAAAGTTTAGCAATTTCTTTTGAATATGGGTCGTCTATATTTAAAAAGCAAGTTCCTTCTTTTTTAGTTTGTTTAAACAATATACTTTTTGCAAGCATATAATTTTCCATAGTTTTATGAAAATTCAAATGTTCATGAGTAAGATTTGTAAATATAGAGTAATCAAATTCAATATTTTTACATCTTCCTTGAGCAAGTCCTTCACTTCCTGCTTCCATACATACACATTTACATTTGTCTTGATAAAAATTATTTAAGAATCTATTTAAGTGTTCGACAGTTGGAGTTGTATTATTAGAATTATCTTTATATGTAGGAGATTGTACTCCATTTGTACCCATATATCCACACTTTGTAACTTGATTTAATAATTGATATATTATAGTAGCTGTACTTGTTTTTCCATCTGTTCCAGTAACTCCAATCATTTTCATTTTTGTACTTGGATAATCATAAAATTTAACAGCAATATCAGGAAGCACTTTATTTGTATCATCTACTATAATTTGTGGTAAACTTGAGTTTACTTTATGATTTACAACTAATGCTTTAGCACCTTTCTTTTTAGCTTCTTCTACAAAATCATGTCTATCTACATTAAATCCTTTAATGCATACGAATAAATCTCCTTCATTTATTTCTTTTGTGTTTGTTTTTATATCTTTAACTTCAATATCGTAGTTAGTATCAAATATTTCATTTAGTTTTCTCATAATATCACCTTTTTTAATTATAGCATGTCGAGGACTTTGTCCGCAACCTAAGTACTTAAAAAACTCTCAAGATTTTCTTGAGAGTTTTTATACAAATCACTTTTCAAACGTTTGCTAAAACAGTATAATAACTGTCAAAAAAACGAGTTCAGAAGCTACGTCTATTATTAATAGATTTCCTTCCAGAGCAGTGACGTTGTTTAGGAGTGAT